>CAYSGN010000004.1:0-15877 GCA_964430615.1 uncultured Janibacter sp.
GCGTCATCATGGACGTCGTCACGCCGGAGCAGGCGAAGATCGCCGAGGACGCCGGTGCCGTGGCCGTCATGGCCCTCGAGCGCGTCCCCGCCGACATCCGTGCCCAGGGTGGGGTCTCGCGCATGTCCGACCCGGACATGATCGACGGGATCATCGAGGCCGTGTCCATCCCCGTGATGGCCAAGGCCCGCATCGGCCACTTCGTCGAGGCGCAGATCCTCCAGTCCCTCGGCGTCGACTACATCGACGAGTCCGAGGTGCTCACCCCGGCCGACTACGCCAACCACATCGACAAGTGGGCCTTCACCGTCCCCTTCGTCTGCGGCGCGACGAACCTCGGTGAGGCGCTGCGCCGGATCACCGAGGGTGCGGGCATGATCCGCAGCAAGGGCGAGGCCGGGACCGGTGACGTCTCGAACGCGACCACCCACATGCGCTCCATCCGGCAGGAGATCCGTCGTCTGCAGAACCTCGCGGAGGACGAGCTGTACGTGGCCGCCAAGGAGCTGCAGGCCCCCTTCGAGCTGGTCAAGGAGGTGGCGACGAAGGGGAAGCTGCCCGTCGTCCTCTTCACCGCCGGCGGCATCGCCACCCCGGCCGACGCCGCGATGATGATGCAGCTCGGCGCCGAGGGGGTCTTCGTCGGCTCCGGCATCTTCAAGTCCGGCAACCCCGCCGAGCGTGCCGAGGCGATCGTCAAGGCGACGACCTTCTACGACGACCCGGACATGCTCGCCAAGGTCTCGCGCGGCCTCGGTGAGGCCATGGTCGGCATCAACGTCGACGACATCCCGCAGCCGCACCGGCTCGCCGAGCGCGGCTGGTAAGGCAGCCGACTCGGGCGGTGCCGGCGTCCTCGCGCCCGACGAGGCGGACCAGGGGGGCATCGCCGGCCAGAAGGCGGGACCACGCGTGGGAGATCGCGCGCGTCCTGGCCACCGACGCACCGATCAGGTGCTCCGATCTCTGGTGCAGGGACGAGCGGGAGCCACGAGGCACCGACGCCGGGGGGCGGCATACGCTGACGCGGTGAACCCCCTGCGCATCGGTGTCCTCGCCCTCCAAGGCGATGTCCGCGAGCACCGCAGAGCCCTCGAGTCGCTCGGCGCCCAGGTCCTGCCGGTGCGCCGCCCCGAGGAGCTGGAGACGGTCTCCGGGCTCGTCCTGCCCGGCGGCGAGTCGACGACCATCGACAAGCTCGCCCGCACCTTCGGGCTGCGTGACCCCCTTCGCCGGCGGATCGCGGAGGGGATGCCGGTCTACGGCAGCTGCGCGGGGATGATCCTGCTCGCCGACCGCATCGTCGACGGCGGGCCGGGGCAGCAGTCCCTCGGCGGGATGGATATCACGGTGCGGCGCAACGCCTTCGGCCGTCAGGTGCACTCCTACGAGACCGACCTGGAGGTACGCGGCCTCGACGGGGGACCGGTGCGCGCGGTCTTCATCCGGGCGCCGTGGGTGGAGGAGCACGGCCCCCGGGTGGAGGTGCTCGCCACCGTGACGACGAAGGGGGAGGAGCGCCCCGTCGTCGTGCGTCAGGGTCCCTTGCTCGCGACGAGCTTCCATCCCGAGGTGACCGGTGACCACCGGGTGCACGCGTGCTTCGTCGACATGGTGAGGGCAGGGCCGCTCGTGGCGGGCGACTAGGGTGGTCTGCTGACAACCCGCATCCGGCAGACCGAGGAGGCCTACGTGGCCGGCCACTCCAAGTGGGCAACCACCAAGCACAAGAAGGCGGCGATCGACGCCAAGCGCGGCAAGCTCTTCGCCAAGCTCATCAAGTACATCGAGGTGGCCGCCCGCACCGGCGGCGCGGACCCGGCCGGCAACCCGACCCTCTACGACGCCATCCAGAAGGCGAAGAAGAACTCCGTCCCGAACGACAACATCGACCGGGCCGTCAAGCGCGGCTCCGGCGCCGAGGCGGGGGGCGCCGACTGGGAGGCGATCACCTACGAGGGCTACGCGCCGGGTGGGGTCGCGCTGCTCATCGAGTGCCTCACCGACAACAAGAACCGCGCCGCGATGGAGGTCCGGACCGCCCTGACCCGCAACGGGGGCAACCTCGCCGACCCCGGCTCGGTCAGCTACCTCTTCAACCGCCGCGGGGTCGTCATGGTCCCCAAGGCCGAGAAGAGCGACGAGGAGCTGCTCGAGATCGTCCTCGAGGCGGGCGCGGAGGAGATCAACGACTTCGGCGAGTCCTGGCAGATCGTCTCCGAGGCCAGCGACTTCGTGGCCGTGCGCACCGCGCTGCAGGAGGCGGGCGTCGACTACGAGTCCGCCGAGGCCTCCTTCCTGCCGAGCGTCGAGGTGCCGCTGGACGCCGACGGCGCGCGCAAGGTCATGCGGATCGTCGAGGCCCTCGAGGACTGCGACGACGTGCAGAACGTCTTCGACAACAGCGACATCTCCGACGAGGTGCTCGCCGAGATCGACGCCGAGGAGTGACCGGCGTGTCGGTGGCGCCCCCGGGCGCCGCCGCACGTAGTGTTCCTTAGAACACATGTTCTAGCGGCGAGGCTGAGGTGAGGAGGATGCCCGTGCGTGTGCTCGGTGTGGACCCCGGCCTGACCCGGTGCGGTGTGGGGGTCGTCGAAGGGGAGGCCCGTGCCCTGCGCATGGTGGCGGTGGGCGTCGTGCGCACCTCCGCCGACCGCGTCACCGGCGATCGCCTGGCCTACCTCCAGGACGAGCTGGACGTGTGGCTGGACCGCTTCGAGCCCGATGCGATCGCCCTGGAGCGGGTGTACGCCGCAGACCACGTCCCCACCGTCATGACGACCGCCCAGGTCAGCGGCCTGGTCCACCTGGCGGGGGCGCGTCGCGGGCTGACCGTCACCCAGCACACCCCGACCGAGGTCAAGGCGGCCGTCACCGGGACGGGCCGAGCGGACAAGGCGCAGGTGACGAGCATGGTCACGCGGGTGCTCTCGCTGACCGAGCCGCCGCGCCCGGCCGATGCCGCCGATGCGCTCGCCCTCGCGATCTGCCACCACTGGCGGGGACTGGGCCAGCAGCGGCGCGAGATGGCCGCCGCGAGCGAGCGCGCCCGCCTGCGATCGGTGGCCGGCCGATGATCGCCTCCCTGCGTGGCACCGCCCAGCACGTGGGCCTGGACAAGGTCGTCGTCGACGTCCACGGCGTCGGCCTGCTCGTGCACACGCCGCCGCGGGTGGCCGCCGCCTCCCGCACGGGCGGTGAGGTGGAGCTGGCGACGAGCATGGTGGTGCGCGAGGACTCGATGACCCTGTACGGCTTCGCCGAGACGGGCGACCGCGACACCTTCGAGCTCGTCCAGACCGTGAGCGGGGTGGGCCCACGGGTGGCCCTCGCGATCGTGTCCGTGCTCGCCCCCGACGAGCTGGCCGCCGCCGTGGCCCACGAGGACCTCGCGACGCTGACGAAGGTGCCGGGGATCGGGAAGAAGAGCGCCGAGCGGATCGCGCTCGAGCTGCGGGACAAGCTGCCCGGTGCCCCCGCGCCCGGCGAGCCGGCGCCGGCCGTGAGCGACGCAGCGCCGTGGCGCGAGCAGGTCACCGAGGCGCTCGTCGGGCTCGGGTACACCGCGAAGCAGGCGGGGGACGCGGTCGAGGCCGTCGCGTCCGACGGTGGCGGCGGGGCCGACACCTCGAGCGCCCTGCGGGCCGCGCTGAAGGTGCTCGCGCGATGAGCGGCTTCAGCTCCGAGATGCGCGTCGCCGAGGAGGACCCCCGGGACGGCGACGGGTCCTACGAGGCGACGGCCCGGATCGTCGACGCCGGGGCCTCGGACGAGGAGGGGCGCTTCGAGGCCGCCTTGCGTCCTCGACGCCTGAGCGAGTTCCCCGGCCAGCCGAAGGTGCGCGACCAGCTCGGTCTCGTCCTCGAGGCGGCCCGGCAGCGGGGGAGCGTCCCCGACCACGTCCTGCTCTCCGGCCCACCCGGTCTGGGCAAGACCACCCTGGCGATGATCGTCGCCGCAGAGCTGGAGCAGCCGATCCGGGTCACCTCCGGCCCGGCGATCCAGCACGCGGGCGACCTGGCCTCGGTGCTCTCCTCGCTCGCCGAGGGCGAGGTGCTCTTCCTGGACGAGATCCACCGGATGTCCCGGGCGGCCGAGGAGATGCTCTACCTGGCGATGGAGGACTTCCGGGTCGACGTCGTCGTCGGCAAGGGGCCCGGGGCGACCGCGATCCCGCTGGAGCTGCCGCCCTTCACCGTCGTCGGTGCGACCACCCGCGCCGGGCTGCTGCCCGCGCCCCTGCGGGACCGCTTCGGCTTCACCGGCCACCTGGACTTCTACGCCGATGCCGACCTCGAGGCCATCCTCCGGCGCAGCGCCGGGTTGCTCGGGGTCGAGGCGGAGCACGACGGGCTGGCCGAGATCGCCCGCCGCTCCCGAGGGACGCCCCGGATCTCCAACCGGCTGCTGCGCCGGGTGCGCGACTGGGCGCAGGTCCACGGCGACGGCCGGGTCGACCTGCGCGCCGCGCACGAGGCCCTGGCTCTCTTCGACGTCGACGAGATGGGCCTGGACCGGCTGGACCGCTCGGTGCTCGAGGCGCTGTGCCGGCGCTTCGGAGGCGGCCCCGTCGGCCTGTCCACCCTGGCCGTGGCGGTCGGGGAGGAGAACGACACCGTCGAGACGGTCGCCGAGCCCTATCTCGTGCGGCAGGGCTACATCGTGCGGAGCCCGAGGGGCCGGATCGCCTCCCCGTCCGCGTGGGAGCACCTCGGTCTCACCCCGCCGAAGGGGGAGCAGACCCCCCTTCCGCTGTCCGAGGACCTGGGCGGGGGACGCCTCGGCTGAGGCGTGGCGGAGGTCACGGCCGGAACGCCGCGGGCGCGTCGGTCGTTGGAGACTGGTGCAACCCGTGACCTAGACTCATCCACTGGCCCGGTGCCCCCGGGCCGCTGTGCCGTCGACCCGGCGGTGTGGTCCCGAACCCAGGAAGTCCCCGCTCATGAACCAAGGCTCGCAGCTCGCCAGCCTGCTCCTGCTCCTCCTGCCACTGCTGCTCATCGGCTTCATGCTGTGGTCGGCGCGGCGTCGGCAGAAGACGATGGCGGAGTTCACCGCGTCGCTCCAGACGGGTGACGAGATCTTCCTGACCTCGGGCATCCGCGGTCGGGTCCTCGAGCTCGACGAGCGGCTGGCCCGGGTCGAGGTCGCCAAGGACACCGTCCTGACCGTGGACCGGCGGGCCATCGGCATGCGCGCCGACGACGTCACGGGCGGGCAGGACACCCCCGAGACCGACGAGCGGTCCTGATATGGAGCGGCGACGCACCAAGGAGATGGCCCGGAAGGACACCGCGAAGCGCACGCTGCTGTGGCTCCTCGCCTTCGTCGTCGTCCTGACGGGGGCGCTCGGGTACGGCGTGGTGAAGAAGGACGCGACGTGGACCCCGCGGCTGGGACTCGACCTCGAGGGCGGCACCCAGATCGTCCTCGAGCCGGTCTCCGAGAGCGGGGAGATCAAGCAGGAGGAGCTGGACCAGGCCCGTCAGATCATCGTCCAGCGCATCGACTCCCAGGGCACGACGGGCGCCGAGGTGACCACCCAGGGCGACTCCAACATCGTCATCGCGATGCCGGGGACCCCGACGAAGGAGCAGGAGGAGGCCATCGCGGCCTCGTCCCAGATGCAGTTCCGTCCCGTGCTGGCCACCGCCGTCGGTGAGGAGCCGAAGGCCCAGCCGTCGCCGTCCAAGACGGACGGGACGAAGGGCGAGGACTCGAAGAGCAAGAAGGCCGAGCGTTCCGAGGACTCCGCCTCCCGCGACCAGGCCCGCACGGCGGCCTCCCCGTCGTCGAGCCCGTCCGAGAAGAAGGACGAGAAGAAGAACGAGCAGGACGAGAAGAAGTCGGCCACGAAGGACGCGAAGTCCGAGAAGGCCACGGGCAAGACGTCCTCCGGGGAGGCGTGGAAGCCGACCGGCAAGCCCACCGGGCCGATGGACCCGAACAACGTCTCCACCGAGCTGTGGAAGAGCTTCCAGGCCCTCGACTGCAGCAAGGGGCCCGACCAGGACCGCACGAAGCCGAGCGAGGCCATCGTGGCCTGCTCCAAGGACGGCTCGACGAAGTACATCCTCGGCCCGACGGTCGTCAACGGCACCGAGATCGCCGACGCGACCGCCGGCTACGCGGTCGGTCCGCAGGGCCAGCAGACGAACAACCCCGAGATCCAGCTGTCCCTGACGAGCGAGGGCCGGGAGGACTACAAGAACGTCTCCTCCAAGATGGTCAAGGAGCAGGACCTCAGCCCGATGGGGGTCAACCCCCCGGGCACCTACAACGCCCTCGCGGTCACCCTCGACTCCCAGGTGCTCATGGCACCCGGCTTCAACGAGGTCATCCCCAGCGGCCAGGCGAGCATCACCGGCTTCAAGATCGACGAGGCCCGCAGCCTCGCCAAGTCCCTGAAGTTCGGTGCCCTGCCGCTCAGCTTCGATCTGCAGACCCGTCAGGAGATCAGCCCGACGCTCGGCTCCGAGCAGCTGCGCTACGGCATCATCGCGGGCATCATCGGCCTGCTGCTCGTCCTGGTCTACTCGGTCTTCCAGTACCGCGTCCTCGCGTCGGTGACCATCGGCTCGATGCTCGTCGCCTTCGGCATCACCTACCTGGCGATCGCGTTGCTGTCGTGGGGGTACAACTACCGACTCGACATGGCCGGGGTGACCGGTCTGATCATCGCCATCGGTGTCACCGCGGACAGCTTCATCGTCTACTTCGAACGCATTCGCGATGCCCTGCGTGAGGGGCGCAACGTACGGGCGGCGGTCGAGGCCGGATGGGCCCGCGCGAAGCGGACGATCCTCGTGGCCGACGGCGTCAACCTCATCGCGGCCATCGTCCTCTACGTGCTGGCCAGCTCCGGGGTGCGTGGCTTCGCCTTCACCCTCGGGCTGACCACCCTGATCGACCTGGCCATCTTCTGGCTCTTCACCCACCCGGTGCTGACGATCCTGGCCCGCAGCCGCTTCTTCTCCTCGGCGCACCCGTGGTCCGGGTTCGACGTGGGTGATCCCGGCGAGGCGAGCATCCGCTACCGGGGCCGGGGGAGCGTGGACGTCTCGCCGGCGGTCCGCACGGCGGAAGGAGGCGTGTGATGGGCCGCATGGCAGATTTCGGCAACGGCCTCTACACCGGGGAGAGGTCCTTCGACTTCGTCGGGAAGTCCAAGACCTGGTACGTCGTCTCCGCGGTCATCATGGCCATCGCCGCGGCCGGACTGGTCGTCCAAGGGCTCAACCTCAGCCTCGAGTTCACCGGAGGCTCGGAGTTCCGGGTGGCCACGAGCCAGGGCGTGCCCGGCGACTTCGAGGCACAGGCCACGCACGCCGTGCGCGAGGTCGCCGGCGGCGGCGCCTCGGCGAACGTCACCTCGCTCGGGGACTCCACCGTGCGCGTCCAGACCGAGGAGCTGAGCGCGGGGGAGGCCCGCCAGGTCACCCAGGAGCTCAGCCAGGCCTTCGACGTCAAGAGCAACCAGGTCAGCTCGAACTTCATCGGGCCCTCCTGGGGCGCCTCGGTGACGAAGCAGGCCCTGCGCGCGCTCGTGATCTTCCTGGCCCTCACCGGCGCGCTCATGGCCTTCTACTACCGCAACTGGAAGATGGCCGTCTCCTCGCTGGTGGCCCTGGCGCACGACATGCTCATCACCGTCGGCATCTACACCTGGAGCGGTTTCGAGGTCTCGCCGGCGACGATGATCGGCTTCCTCACCGTCCTCGGGTACTCCCTCTACGACACGGTCGTCGTCTTCGACCACGTGAAGGAGAACACCCAGGCGGCCTTCCAGAACAAGCGCAGCACCTTCGCCGCCGCGGCCAACCTGGCGGTCAACCAGACGCTCGTGCGCTCGATCAACACGACGGTCATCGCGGTGCTGCCGATCATCGCCGTGCTCGTGATCGGCTTCGCCAAGCTGGGCCCGGGGACCCTGCTCGACCTGTCCTTGGCGCTCTTCATCGGGATGACGGTCGGCGCGGTCTCCTCCGTCTTCATCGCCACCCCGCTGCTGGTCGACCTGCGGCGCAAGGACGCGGATGTCGTGGCGCTGGACAAGGCCGCGGCCAAGCACGCCGCGCGTACCGCCCCGGCCCAGCCGATGCCGGCCAGCGTCGGCGCCGGGTCGACGGGCGAGCCCGCCGCCTCGACGACGGCAGGCTCCCACCCCTCGTCCGGCCGGGCTGCTCCGGCCATGGGCTCCGGGCAGGAGCCCGCTGAGGGGCCGCAGACGGTCACCGGCCGCAAGGTGCACAAGTACGCCCAGCCGTCGGGTCCCCGCAACCAGCCGAAGCGGACGCCACGGAAGCAGCGCGGCCGATGAGCATCTCCACGGGTCTGGGGGAGCGGGTCGCCGCCGCGGTACGGGACGTGCCCGACTTCCCGGAGCCGGGGGTGACGTTCAAGGACATCACCCCGCTGCTCGCCGACGGCCCGCTCTTCGCCGAGGTCGTCGCGGCGCACGCCCGGCCCTGGCAGGGACGGGTCGATCTCGTCGCCGGGCTGGAGGCGCGCGGCTTCATCTTCGGGGCGGCCGTCGCGCGGGAGCTCGGGGTCGGCTTCGTCGCGGTGCGCAAGGCGGGCAAGCTGCCCGGGCCGACGGTCGGCATCGACTACGAGCTCGAGTACGGGGCCGCGCGCGTGGAGATCAACGCCGACACGTGCCCGCCGGGTGCCCGGGTGCTCGTCGTGGACGACGTGCTCGCCACGGGCGGCACCGCGGCGGCGGCGTGCCGACTCCTGGAGCAGGTCGGTGGCCAGGTCGTCGGTGTCGAGGTGCTCCTGGAGATCGGTGGGCTCGGCGGACGCGCGATGCTGACCTCCTCCATCCGGAGCCTCATCACGGTCTAGGCTCGCCCCATGAGTGAGCGCAACGCATCCGGGGGCGGGGGTTTCTCCCCCCGCTCGCTGGCGCGTGCGTCCCTGGCGAGGCTGGGTGCCGGTCGCACGCCCACACCGGGTGTGCTCGAGCCCCTCCTCGGCATCGTGCGGCAGAGCCATCCCAAGGCGGACCTGTCGATCATCGAGCGGGCCTATGCCGTGGCCGAGAAGTGCCACCAGGGGCAGAAGCGCAAGAGCGGCGACCCCTACATCACCCACCCGCTGGCGGTCGCGACGATCCTCGCCGAGCTCGGGATGACGCCGGTGACCCTGGCCGCGGCGCTGCTGCACGACACCGTCGAGGACACCGACTACAGCCTCGAGGACCTCGAGGAGGAGTTCGGCGCGGAGGTCGCCAAGCTCGTCGACGGGGTCACCAAGCTCGACAAGGTCACCTACGGCGAGAGCGCCCAGGCCGAGACGGTGCGCAAGATGATCGTCGCGATGGCCCGGGACATCCGCGTCCTGGTCATCAAGCTGGCCGACCGGCTGCACAATGCCCGGACCTGGCGCTACGTCTCTGCGGAGTCCGCCCAGCGGAAGGCCCGCGAGACGCTGGAGATCTACGCCCCGCTGGCCCACCGGCTCGGGATGAACACCATCAAGTGGGAGCTGGAGGACCTCTCCTTCGCGACGCTCTACCCGAAGGTCTACGAGGAGATCGTCCGCCTCGTCGCCGAGCGGGCCCCGGCACGCGAGGAGTACCTCGCCACGGTGAAGGCCCAGGTCGTCCTGGACCTGCGCGAGGCGAAGATCAAGGCGACGGTCACCGGCCGACCGAAGCACTACTACTCCGTGTACCAGAAGATGATCGTCGGCGGCCGGGAGTTCGGCGACATCTACGACCTCGTCGCCATCCGCGTGCTCGTGGACACCGTGCGGGACTGCTACGCGGCGCTCGGTGCCCTGCACGCCCGGTGGAACCCCCTGCCGGGGCGCTTCAAGGACTACATCTCGCTCCCGAAGTTCAACATGTACCAGTCCCTGCACACGACGGTCATCGGGCCGCAGGGCAAGCCGGTGGAGATCCAGATCCGTACCCACCAGATGCACCGCCGCGCCGAGTACGGCGTCGCCGCGCACTGGAAGTACAAGGAGCGGGCGACGCCCGAGGGCGGCCACGTCGACGACGGCCAGGCGGGGGAGATGGCCTGGCTGCGACAGCTGCTGGACTGGCAGCGCGAGACGAGCGACCCGAGCGAGTTCCTGGACTCGCTGCGCTACGAGATCAACTCCAAGGAGGTCTACGCCTTCACCCCGACCGGGCAGGTCATCGCCCTGCCCGCCGGCTCCACCCCCGTCGACTTCGCCTACGCGGTGCACACCGAGGTCGGCCACCGGTGCATCGGGGCGCGGGTCAACGGTCGTCTCGTCCCGCTGGACTCCCAGCTGGAGAACGGCGACGCCGTCGAGATCCTCACCTCCAAGGCCGAGGGCGCCGGCCCCTCTCGCGACTGGTTGAAGTTCGTGCGCTCGGCCCGGGCGCGCAACAAGATCAAGCACTGGTTCACCCGCGAGCGCCGTGACGAGATGGCCGAGGCCGGCAAGGAGGCCATCGCCAAGGTCGTGCGCAAGCAGAACCTGCCGCTGCACCGGATCGTCACCGTCGAGAGCCTGACCTCCGTCGCCAGCGAGCTGCGCCGTCAGGGCGTCGAGGGGCTCTACGCCGCGGTGGGCGAGGGGCAGGTCTCGGCCCAGCACGTCGTCGAGCGGCTCCTCGCCGCCGCCGGGGGCACGGACGGCGCGACCGAGGACCTGGCCGAGGCCACCATGCCCGGACCCGTCGAGCGTCGGCGCCGCGGCGGCGACCCCGGCGTCATCGTCAAGGGGATGGACGATGTGTGGATCAAGCTGGCGCGCTGCTGCACGCCGGTCCCCGGCGACGAGATCATGGGCTTCATCACCCGCGGGAACGGCGTGTCCGTGCACCGCACCGACTGCCCGAACGCCGAGTCGCTGCGCAAGGAGTCCGAGCGGTTCATCGACGTCGAGTGGGCGCCGAGCAGCTCGAGCCTCTTCCTCGTCCAGATCCAGGTCGAGTCCCTCGACCGCTCCGGGCTGCTCTCCGAGGTCACCCGGGTGCTCTCCGAGTCGGGGGTGAACATCCTCTCCGCGGCCGTGCACACCTCACGGGACCGGGTGGCGGTGCTGCGCTTCACCTTCGAGATGGGCGACCCGACGCACCTGGCGCACGTCATCCAGCAGGTCAAGCGGATCGACTCGGTCTTCGACGCCTACCGACTCACCGGCGGCCACGACAAGGGGTCCGGCGACGAGGAGGGCGGGGACCAGGCCTCCTGACCGGTCCCCGCCCTCGTCCCCGGGAGCGAGGTCAGCCGCCGAACTCGTCCAGGCTCTTGCGTGCCTGGTCCAGCCACATCTGCTGGGCCCGGAGCTGCTCCCGCGCCTTCTCGGCGCGGCGGGCGTCCCCCTTCGCCTCGGCCGCGGCGGCCTCCTCCTCGAGCTCGGCCACGCGGGACTCGAGCTGGGTGACCATCGACGAGGCACGGGCGGACTTCTCCGGGTTGGTGGAGGACCACTTCTTCTCCTCCGCCTCGCGCACGGTCTGCTCGACCTTGCGCATGCCCTTCTCCATCCGGTCGATGTCGGCGCGCGGGACCTTGCCGGCGGCCTCCCACCGGTCCTGGATGTCGCGCAGCGCGGCCTTCGTGCGCTCGAGGTCCTTCACCGGGAGCAGCGCCTGGGCCTCCGTGAGTAGGCCCTCCTTGACCTCGAGGTTGCCGCGGTAGGACTCGTCCTCGATGGCGGCCTGCTCGTCCTTGGCGTTGAAGAAGGCGTCCTGGGCCGTGCGGAAGCGCTCCCACAGGCGGTCATCGACCTGGCGGCCGGCGCGGCCGGCGGCCCGCCACTCGTTCATCAGACGCTTGAAGGCACCCGCGGTGGCGTTCCAGTCCGTCGACGTGGACAGCCGCTCGGCCTCGACGACGAGGCGCTCCTTGACGGCCTTGACCTCGCCCCGGGTCTGCTCGAGCTGGGCGAAGTGGGCCCGGCGGGTCTTGTCGAAACCGTTGCGAGCGCGGGAGAAGCGCTGCCACAGGGCTCGCTCCACGTCCTTGTCGAGCCGCACCCGTCCGCGCTGGTGGGCCTTCCACTCATCGAGCAGGGACCGCATGCGGGCGGTCGACTGCTTCCACTGGATCTTCTCGACCGGCTGTGCGGCGATCTCCTCGGCCTCGGCGACGATGGCCTCCCGCTCGACGGCCGCGGCCTTCTTCGCCTCCGAGCGCTCGGCCTGCTCCTGGCCGCGCTTGGCGGCCAGCCCCTCGTCGATCTCGGTGACGAGCGTGGCCAGCGCGGGCAGGTCGCCGACGACGTTGGGGTGGTCGGCGTGCTCGCGCAGCGACTTCAGCCCGTCGGCGAGCTCCTTCGCGGAGACCTCCGGGGAGTCCAGGCGCTGGTGGAGCAGAATCGCGGAGGCATAGAGCTCGTCGTACTTGCGAGCGAAGTACTGGAGCGCCTCGTCGGGAGAGGCGCCGGGGTAGGAGCCGACCTCGCGTTCGCCGTCGCCGTCGCGCACGAAGACGCGCCCCTCCTCGTCCGCGCGCCCGAAGGCCGCGGAGGCGCTGTGGTCGCTCACCGCCGCGGGTGGCTCGGGGACGGCTGCTGCACTGGTACGGGTCGGGGCGAGGCGGGCCAGGGAGGCCGGCGAGGGCGCCGCGGGGCGCGGGGCGTTCTTGTCGTCACTCACATGTGCGAGGTTACCCATTCCGGGGCCCGATGAGGGCCCGCACGTAGGGTTGGAGCGTGCTCACCATCCCCTTCCCGGCCCAGGCCTTCGGAACCAACTGCTATGTCCTCGCCGATGCTCCTGGAGAGGAGTGCCTCGTCGTCGACCCAGGGATCGGCGTGGAGGAGACCCTGCGCGAGGTGCTCACGCAGTACCGGCTCAAGCCCGCGGCGGTGCTCCTCACCCACGGGCACGTCGATCACGTCTACTCGGTCACGCCCGTCTGCGGCGGCGAGCTCGCGGCCTACATCCACTCCGACGACCGGTACCGTCTCGAGGACCCGCTCGGCAGCTCGTCGCTGGGGGAGCAGCTGACGGGGATGCTCGAGCAGCAGTTCGGCACGAAGGCCACCTGGCGCGAGCCGGAGCGGGTCGTGGAGATCACCGACGAGGAACGGGTGACGGTCGCCGGGATCGACCTGGACGTCGTGCACGCCCCGGGGCACACCGAGGGGTCGGTGATGTTCGCGCTCGACCGAGTGCCGCAGGGGGTCTCCGACGAGGTCGAGGTCGACCGGACGCTGCTCACCGGGGACGTGCTCTTCGCCGGGTCGATCGGGCGCACCGACCTGCCGGGCGGGTCCCACGAGGCGATGCAGCGCTCCCTGCGCGACGTCGTCCATCCGCGGCCGGACACCAGCCTCGTGCTGCCCGGACACGGCCCGGCCACGACGCTGGCCCGCGAGAAGTCGACCAACCCGTACCTGCAAGGACTGTGATGACCACCTCCCGAGCCACCAAGGTCACGCCGATCTCCGGCTTCCCCGAGTACCTCCCGCAGCAGCGGATCATCGAGCAGCACTTCCTCGACGTCATCCGCGAGACCTTCGAGCTGCACGGCTTCCCCTCCATCGAGACCCGGGCGGTCGAGCCGGTCGAGCGGCTCCTCGGCAAGGGCGGTGACGCCGACAAGGAGATCTACGGCGTGCACCGCCTCGCGGGGGACGAAGGGGGCGGGGAGAGCGACCTCGGCCTGCACTTCGACCTCACGGTGCCCTTCGCGCGGTACGTCGTGGAGCACGCCGGCCGGCTGAACTTCCCCTTCCGCCGGCACCAGATCCAGAAGGTCTGGCGGGGTGAGCGTCCGCAGGAGGGCCGCTACCGGGAGTTCACCCAGTGCGACATCGACGTCGTGGACGTCGGGGAGCTGGCGCCGCACTTCGAGGCCGAGATGCCGCTGGTCATGGCGGAGATCTTCGCCAGGCTGCCGATCCCGCCCATGGTCATCCAGGTGAACAACCGCAAGATCCCGGAGGGGCTCTACCGCGGCCTGGGCATCGAGGACGTCACCGGGACGCTGCGGATCGTCGACAAGCTCGACAAGGTCGGTCCGGAGAAGGTGGCCGCCATGCTCGAGGAGGCCGGCTGCACCGCGCAGCAGGCGCGCACCTGTCTGGACCTGGCGGCGATCCGCACGGAGGACTCCTCCTTCGTGGAGCGGGTGCGGGCTCTCGGCGTCGAGCACCCGGTCCTCGACGAGGGCCTCGCCGCACTCTCCGCCGTCATCGAGACCGGTCGGGTCGCCGCGCCGGGGGCGATGGTGGCGGACCTGCGGATCGCGCGGGGCCTGGACTACTACACGGGCACGGTCTACGAGACCCAGCTCGTCGGGTACGAGTCGTGGGGCTCCTTCTGCTCCGGTGGGCGCTACGACGAGCTGGCCTCCGACGGGAAGAACACCTACCCCGGGGTCGGGATCTCCATCGGCCTCTCCCGGCTGCTCGGTCTGCTCCTGGGGAAGGGGCTCGTGACGGCCAGCCGCAAGACGCCGTCCGCAGTGCTCGTCTCCGTGTCCGACGAGGAGGCCAGGCCGACCTCGGTCGCGGTGGCCACGGCACTGCGCGCCCGAGGGATCCCCTGCGAGGTGGCCCCGACGGCGGCGAAGTTCGGCAAGCAGATCCGCTTCGCCGACCGGCGCGGGATCCCGTACGTGTGGTTCCCGGGGGCCGCGGACGGCGGCGGGGACCAGGTCAAGGACATCCGCTCCGGGGAGCAGCTGGACGCCTCCGCGCAGAGCTGGGCCTGCCCGCAGGAGGATCTGCGGCCACAGGTGGTGCCTGCCGAGGGCTGAGGGTGCCGGGGCCGTCAGGGCCCTGACACCGGCCGCTGGCGGGCCCTGGTGGAGGCATCGTCCAGGTCCAGGGGAGTCCGCCCCCGGCGCGGCCGACCCCGAGCCGCTGGTCGCCCTCGGTCCGGTAGGAGACGTCGGCCGTCGCCGGTGCTCGTCGTCCCCGCCCGTCACGCACGAGGAGGTCGGTGGCCGCCCAGGCAGTGTCCGCCTCCTCGCCGACGGGGTGCTCGTCGCCGATACGGACGATCGCCAGACGGAAGCCGACCTGCTCCAGGATGCGGGCGACCTTGGCGAGGGCGAGCGCGCCCGCGTCCGACTCCGCGCGGGCGATGGACCCCTTGCTGATGCCCAGCTCCTGTGCCAGCCGGCGCTGGCTCAGGGCTCGTTCTCGTCGGTAGCGGCGCAGGACGAGGGCCACGCGGTGCCCGGGCGTGAGGCGTTCGCGCGCTGCCTGCAGAGCCGCGGCCTGGGTGGGGAGCGACGGACCTCGGGGGGCGGTGCCTCCGGGTCGTCGGGCACTCGGTCGGGCCAGTAGAGGCAGTCGAGGCAGTCCTCGCAGTCCCCGTCCGCTCGGCATCGTGAGCACCTCATCGGGCACGGACCGAGGGAGTCGGCACTGGACGGGTCCTGCTGGGGCGGTCCTTCCCGGTGTGAGGGCTGGGGATCTGCGAAATCGGGCACACCAGCAGACTGCCCGGGTCGCACCGGGACAGGCCGGGGCGCCGCGCACCTGGGGACGACGAACCGGACGCACCCGAGGCTGTGGATGAGCGGACCGTGTGCGGGGGCGAGCCAGGTGATCGCGGCCTACGTTCGTGCCCCGGGGTACGGGGCGGCGGCCTGGTGTCGGCGGTCGGGCCCCTGTCTTTGCGCGGCCTACGTTCGTGCCCCGGAGTACGAGGCACGCGAGATGGAGGCCACCGCGAGTCGTCGCGCGTCGTCACCGCGTCGACGTGATGGGGCATCGAGCACATCATGCCGGGCCCGACGTTCAGGCCCACGGGTTTGCCCGTACCTTGGGGCACGGGCGTAGGCGGGGGGCCAGCGCGTTTCTGGCCTGAGCTGGTGGTGGCGTTGCCCCGTACCTTGGGGCACGGGCGTAGGTGGGGGCCGGTGCATTCTCGGCCTGAGCTGGTGGTGGCGCTGCCCCGTACCTTGGGGCACGGGCGTAGGGACAG
>CAYSGN010000004.1:15977-79235 GCA_964430615.1 uncultured Janibacter sp.
TGCCCCGTACCTTGGGGCACGGGCGTAGGGACAGATGTCCTCGCGATCAGGTCACCCGCAGACGGGTCCCTGCGTCTACACTCCCCGATGTGGTCGCGACCACCCGTGGGCACAACGGGGTGTCCACGGCACAACGGGAGCGACGCGGACGAGGCACGGCGTCGCAGGAACGAGGAGGCGCGGGCGTGGGCACGACCCCGATGGAGCGGGCCGTGCGGACCTGGCTGACCCACCTCGACGTCGAGCGCGGCGTCTCCCAGCACACCCTGTCCGCCTACACCCGCGACAGCCGGCGCTATCTGGACCACCTGGCGGGTCAAGGCGTGACGGATCCCGGTCAGGTCACCGAGGCGCACGTGAGCAGCTTCCTCGCCGCCCTGCGCACGGGGGACGAGCGGCACCGCCCGGTCGCCACCAGCTCCGCCGCGCGCTCGTTGACCGCGGTTCGGGGCCTGCACCGCTTCCTGGCTCTCGAAGGAGAGACCGCCGACGACCCCGCGAGGGAGGTCGCGCCGCCGACCCCGACCTCACGACTGCCCAAGGCGATCGGCCTGGACGAGGTGACCCGCCTCCTCGACGCCGCCGGACTGGGGGAGGGGTCCCGCCCCCTTCGCGACCGGGCCCTGCTGGAGCTGCTCTACGGCACCGGGGCACGCATCTCGGAGGCCGTGGGCCTCGACGTCGACGACGTCGACCTCGACGCCGGCGCCGTACGTCTCCTCGGGAAGGGGGCCAAGGAGCGCGTGGTCCCGCTCGGCTCCTACGCGGTCGAGGCGGTCCAGGCCTGGCTGGTGCGCGGACGGCCCGAGCCGGCTGCCAAGGGGAGGGCCGGCCCGGCGCTCTTCCTCAACCAGCGCGGCGCCAGGATGTCGCGGCAGACCGCCTGGGCGGTCCTGCAGGAGGCGGCCGGGCGCGCCGGGATCAGCGGACACGTGTCCCCGCACACACTCCGCCACTCCTTCGCGACCCATCTGCTCGAGGGCGGCGCGGACGTGCGGGTGGTCCAGGAGCTGCTCGGGCACGCGTCGGTGACGACGACCCAGATCTATACGATGGTGAGCATCCAGCAGCTGCGCGAGGTCTACGCGCAGAGCCACCCCCGCGCCCGCTGATATCGTCGGCGCTGATCAGCGCGAGGCTGACCGACCGCGAGACGCGATGGAGTGATCCGATAGTGGCATCCGAGGTGACGCCGCCGCTCGACATCGAGCACGACCAGCCCCAGACGGGGCCGACCGGGCGACCCCTGCCGTCCTTCGCGGAACCTCCGGCGCTGGACGGCCACGGCCCGGCGCGGATCATCGCGATGTGCAACCAGAAGGGCGGCGTCGGCAAGACCACGACCACCATCAACCTCGGGGCGGCGCTGGCCGAGTACGGCCGCCGGGTGCTGCTCGTCGACTTCGACCCGCAGGGAGCCCTCTCCGTCGGCCTCGGCGTGCCCACGCACACCCTCGACACGACGATCTACGACCTGCTCATCTCCCGTGGGCACGACATCCACGAGATCATCCAGGGCACCTCCATCGCCGGCCTGGACGTCGCCCCCGCCAACATCGACCTCTCGGCCGCCGAGGTGCAGCTCGTCGGGGAGGTCGCGCGCGAGCAGATCCTCACGCGCGTCCTACGCCCCGTCGTCGAGGAGTACGACGTCATCCTCATCGACTGCCAGCCCTCGCTCGGCCTGCTCACGGTCAACGCCCTGACCGCCGCCCACGGGGTGATCATCCCGCTCGAGACCGAGTACTTCGCCATGCGCGGAGTCGCCCTGCTCGTCGAGACCATCAACAAGATCACCGATCGGCTCAACCCCGCTCTGACGATCGACGGGATCCTCTCGACGATGTTCGACGGGCGCACCCTGCACAGCCGAGAGGTCGTCGGGTCGGTCGTGGACCATTTCGGTGACCAGGTCTTCCACACCGTGATCTCCCGGACCGTGAAGTTCCCGGACGCGACGCTGGCTGCCGAGCCGATCACGACCTACGCCACCGGTCACTCCGGCGCCAACGCCTACCGGCAGCTCGCCCGTGAGCTCATCTCGCGCGGCGGGGCGCCCTGACGACCGTGGAGGTCCCCGGCGGGGTCATCACCAAGCGTGGCTCCGAGCAGGCCTTCACCGTCCACCTGGACAACTTCGAAGGACCCTTCGACCTGCTCCTCGGCCTCATCAGCAAGCACCAGCTGGACATCACCGAGGTCTCCCTGGCCCGGGTCACCGACGAGTTCATCGCCCACCTGCGTGCCCTCCAGGGGGCCCACCCCTCGTGGGACCTGGGCGAGACGAGCGAGTTCGTCCTCGTCGCCGCGACCCTGCTCGACCTCAAGGCCGCTCGGCTCCTGCCGAACCCCGCCCAGACCGACGAGGAGGACCTCGAGCTCATCGAGGCCCGCGACCTGCTCTTCGCCCGGCTGCTCCAGTACCGCGCCTTCAAGGACGTGGCCGCCCACTTCGACGAGACGATGGCGAGCACCGGGCGGATGACGCCCCGGCAGGCCGGCCTCGAGCCGCACCTGGCCGCGCTGCTGCCCGAGCTGGTCATGAACGTCACCCCGGAGCAGCTCGCCGTCGTCGCCGCCCGTGCCCTGACGCCCAAGGAGCCCGAGCAGGTCGGGGTCTCCCACCTGCACGCCCCGGCCGTGAGCGTGCGCGAGCAGGCCACGTTGGTCGTCGACCGCCTCAGGGAGCGAGGCAGCGCCTCCTTCCGCGAGCTGGTGCGGGACGCGGACTCGACCCTGGTCATCGTCGCCCGTTTCCTCGCGCTCCTGGAGCTCTTCCGCGACCAGCAGGTGACCTTCGACCAGCCCGAGGCCCTCGGCGAGCTCGACGTGCGGTGGACGGGCAGCAGCGACGGGACGATCGAGGTCGGCGCCCAGTTCGACGAAGGGGATACCGCCCCCGGGGACGAGGAGCAGCCCACCGGGACACCGGAGGAGGAGCAGGATGAGTGAGCAGACCCCGACCGGGGAGGATGTGCAGGTCGCCTTCGACGTGGGCCGGCTCCCGGGCGGACCACGGGCGGCCATCGAGGCCGTCCTCATGGTCGTCGAGGAGCCCGTGACCGACGCCGCCCTCGCCGCCGCGCTGGAGCTGCCGGTCGAGGACGTGCGTGAGCACCTGCACGCCCTGGAGAGCGCCTACGCCGACGGCGAGCACGGGTTCACCGTGCGCAACGTCGGCGGCGGGTGGCGCTTCTACAGCCATCCCGCGCACTCCCACGTCGTCGAGCGGTTCATCCTCGACGGGCAGCAGTCCCGCTTGACCACCGCCTCGCTGGAGACCCTCGCGGTCATCGCCTACCGTCAGCCGATCTCACGTGCCCGTGTCGGCGCCGTGCGCGGTGTCAACGTCGACGGTGTCGTGCGGACGCTGCTCACCCGCGGACTGATCACCGAGGTGTCCAAGGACGAGGAGAGCGGGGCGACCCTCTACGGCACGACCCCCTACTTCCTCGAACGGATGGGCCTGAACGACCTGGACGACCTGCCCGACCTGGCCCCTTACCTGCCCGACGAAGCCGTCCTCGATGACATCGTGAGTGAGGCCCGCCCATGACTCCGCCCCGCAACCGACGCCCCGACTCCGGTGGCCCCCGCAAGAAGGGCCGCCCGCCCCGCACGGGGGACGACCGGCCCCGTCGTCCCCGCCGGCAGCCGGACCGCGGGACCACCGGTCGCTCCCGCACCGGGCAGCCGGACCTGGCTCCCCGGGAGAAGCCCGAGCCGCAGATCGACGTCCACGACCCGGACGGCATCCGCCTCCAGAAGGTCCTCGCCGGCGCGGGCGTGGGCTCGAGACGCGCCTGCGAGCAGCTCATCGCCGAGGGGCGCGTCATGGTCGATGACCAGGTGGTCACCGAGCTCGGTGTGCGCATCGACCCCCGCCGCCAGGTCGTGCACGTCGACGGCGAGCGCGTCCAGCTGGACGAGTCGCGGGTCTACCTGGCCTTCAACAAGCCGGCCGGTGTCGTGACGACCATGTCCGACGACCTGGGCCGGGTGAGCATCGGGGACTACGTCGGCAGCCGGCCGGAGCGCCTCTTCCACGTCGGGCGGCTCGACGCGGACACCGAGGGCCTGCTCCTGCTCACCAACGACGGCGACCTGGCCCACCGGCTCCAGCACCCCGCCTACGGCGTGCTCAAGACCTACGTCGCGGAGGTCCCCGGCCCCATCCCCAAGGACCTGGGCAAGCGGCTGCGCGAGGGCATCGAGCTCGAGGACGGCCCGGTCCGGGTCGACTCCTTCCGGGTCGTCGACTCCCGTCCGGGCAAGGCGATCGTCGAGGTGATCCTCCACGAGGGGCGCAAGCACATCGTGCGCCGCCTCCTCGAGGAGGTCGGTCACCCCGTCGTCAGCCTCGTGCGCACCCAGGTGGGGCCGATCCTGCTCGGAACGACGAAGCCGGGCCGCTGGCGGGCCCTCTCCCGGGGCGAGATCGGCAAGCTCTACAAGGCGGCCGGCCTGTGACGGCGACCCCGCAGGCCCGGCAGGCCGCTGCCGGGCTGCCCGAGGTGCACGTCATCGGCACCGGGCTCATCGGCACGAGCATCGGGCTCGCGCTGCGTGCGGTCGATGTCGACGTGAGCCTCTCGGACCAGTCCGAGACGACCGTCGCCCTGGCACGCGACCTCGGCGCCGGTCGCATCACCGGGGAGGTGGCGCCAGGCGTGGTCGTCGTCGCCGCGCCCCCGGACATCTCGCCCCGACTCGTGCTCGAGGCGCTGGAGCGCTGGCCCGAGGCGGTCGTCACCGACGTCACCTCCGTCAAGCAGGTCATTCACGCCGACCTCGTGCGGGCGGGCCGTCCGCTCGGCCGGTACGTGGGCAGCCATCCCATGGCCGGGCGCGAGCGCAGCGGCGCGATCAGCGGCCGAGGAGACCTCTTCGAGGGGCGCGCCTGGGTGCTCTGCCCGCACGAGCGCAGCGAGCCCGACGCGGTCGAGCTCGTCGAACGACTCGCGAGGGCGACCGGCGCGGCCGTGAGCCGGCTGAGCCCGGCCGACCACGACGCCGCGGTCGCCGCCGTCTCCCACGTGCCCCAGGTCGCCGCCTCCCTCGTCGCGGCACGCCTGGAGCACCTGAGCGACCGGGCCCTCGGGCTCGCCGGTCAGGGACTGCGGGACGTGACCCGCATCGCCGCGAGCGACCCGGGCCTGTGGACCCAGATCCTCGCGGGCAACGCGGCCGCCGTGCGCACGGTGCTCGCCGAGATCACCGAGGACCTCGCCGGCGTCGTCGCGGCCCTGGACGCCCTCGGGGCGGATGAGTCGGTCGCCGACGCGCCGGGCGCGCGTGCGGTGCTCGCGCAGGCCGTCGCGCGGGGCAACGCCGGCCACGCAAGGATCCCGGGCAAGCACGGCAGCACCACCGCGGCCTACGAGACCGTGCCCGTCGTCGTCGACGACCGACCGGGGGAGCTGGCCAGGCTGCTCACCGAGATCGGTGAGATCGGCGTCAACCTCGAGGACCTGCGACTGGATCACGGACTCGGCCTGCCCTTCGGCCTGGCCGAGGTCGACGTCGTGCCCACCGCCGCCGGGCCGCTCGCGGAGGAGCTGCGGGCGCGGGGCTGGCAGATCCACGGCTGAGGCAGGACTAGGCTGACCCCTCGTGACCAGCCCAGCCACTCCCTTCGTCATCGCCGTCGACGGACCCTCGGGGTCCGGCAAGTCGAGCGTCTCGCGCGCCGTCGCCACCCGGGTGGGGGCCGGCTACCTCGACACCGGCGCGATGTACCGGGCGCTGACCTGGTGGTGCCGTGAGCAGGGGCTGGATCTCGAGGACCCGGAGGCCAGTGCCCGGGCCGCGACCGAGCTCCCGCTCGAGATCGGCGACGACCCGCAGACCCCCTTCGTGCGCGTCGGCGGCACCGACGTGGGCCAGGCGATCCGCACGAGCGAGATCTCCGAGCTGGTGTCGAAGGTCGCCACCGTGCCGGCCGTGCGCACCGAGCTCCAGCGCCGCCAGCGGGAGCTCATCGCCGACATCGCCGCCCGTCGCGGGGCGTGCGTGGCCGAGGGACGCGACATCACGACCGTCGTGGCGCCCGACGCGCCCGTCCGGGTGCTCCTGACCGCCAGCGAGGAGGCCAGGCTGCGGCGCCGCTCGCTCGAGGTGCACGGGGCCGCCGACGAGGAGGCCATCTCGGCCACGCGGGACCAGGTGCTGCGGCGGGACCGGGACGACTCGACCGTCTCCCAGTTCACCGTCGCCGCGGACGGGGTCGTCGTGGTGGACACCTCCGACCTGGACTTCGACGCCTCCGTCGAGGCGGTCCTGGCCGTCGTGACCGCGGCCCGCGTCGGCTGAGCCGGCGACGCCCCCGCCTGCGACAATTGGCCCTGCGACCGACCTGATCAGGAGACCTGTGGACACCACACCCGAACCGACCGACCCCGACGAGACCGGGGTCGAGCGGGTCCTGCGCGCGGGCCTGGAGGACTTCGAGCTCACGCCCGAGGACCAGGCACTCATCGAGGGCTTCCAGGAGGAGACCGAGGAGAGCGCCTCCGGCCCGCTCCCCGTCGTCGCCGTCGTCGGGCGGCCCAACGTCGGCAAGTCCAGCCTCGTCAACCGGATCCTGCGGCGCCGGGAGGCCGTCGTCGAGGACACTCCGGGCGTGACGCGCGACCGGGTGGCCTACGAAGGGGAGTGGGCCGGGCGCCGCTTCACCCTCCTCGACACCGGTGGCTGGGAGGTCGGTGCCGAGGGGATCCACCTGCGCGTGGCCGAGCAGGCCGAGGTGGCCGTCGAGATGGCCGACGTCGTGCTCTTCGTCGTCGACGCCGTGCTCGGGGCGACGGACGACGACGAGGCGGTGGTCCGGTTGCTGCGGCGGGCCGGCAAGCCCGTCGTCCTCATCGCCAACAAGGTCGACGACCAGCGCTTCGAGGCCGATGCGGCCGCGCTGTGGAACCTCGGGCTCGGCCAGCCGTGGCCGGTCTCGGCGCTGCACGGCCGGGGGAGCGGCGACGCGCTCGACGCCCTCCTCGAGGTGCTGCCCGAGGTGTCCGCGACGGGAGGCGCCCTCCCGGAGTCCGGCCCGCGTCGGGTCGCCCTCCTCGGCCGCCCCAACGTCGGCAAGTCCAGCCTGCTCAACCGGCTCTCCGGCGAGGAGCGGGTGGTCGTCGACGACGTCGCCGGGACCACCCGGGACCCGGTCGACGAGCTTATCGAGCTCGGCGGACGCCCGTGGCGCTTCGTCGACACCGCCGGCATCCGCCGCCGCGTGCACCAGACCCGCGGCGCCGACTTCTACGCCTCGCTGCGCACCCGGGCCGCCCTCGAGAAGGCCGAGGTCGCCGTCGTCCTCATCGACACCCACGAGCCGATCGCCGAGCAGGACCTGCGGATCATCAGCCAGGTCGTCGAGACCGGTCGAGCCCTCGTCATCGCCTACAACAAGTGGGACCTGCTCGACGAGGAGCGCCGCTACTACCTCGAGCGGGAGATCGAGCGCGAGCTGGTCCAGGTGACCTGGGCGCCGCGGGTCAACGTCTCCGCCCTCACCGGACGCCACGTCGACAAGCTCGTCCCGGCGCTGGAGACCGCACTCGACTCCTGGGACAGCCGGGTCCCGACCTCGCGCCTGAACGCCGTCCTCGGCGAGATCGCGGCCGGGCACCCGCACCCCGTGCGTGGCGGCAAGCAGCCGCGGATCCTCTTCGCCACCCAGGCCTCGACGCGGCCACCGCGCTTCGTCATCTTCGCCTCGGGGTTCATCGAGGCGGGGTACCGGCGCTTCCTGGAGCGTCGCTTCCGGGAGGAGTTCGGCTTCGAGGGCACGCCGATCGAGATCAGCGTCCGGGTCCGGGAGCGCCGCCGCCGCCGCTGAGCGTCGGTGTCGGCAGGGCCACCGGTGCCTGCCGCTCGTGCCCACCCGACCCGACCTTCTGCCGGGCGAGCGGCGCCCACGCCTGGACCGCGCAGAAGGGGGCGCACTGCTCCCCCTTCGCCCCGGTGGTGCCCACGTGCACGCAGCACTGGGTCAGCCGCTCCTCGATCATCGTCTCGATGTCCATGAAGGGCTTGACGCTGATCCGCTTGACCCGCTCACCCATGAGGCGGCGCAGCCGCTCGTGCTGACCGGGCAGTCGGGAGGTGACCAGGGTGGTCAGCGTGGACAGGCCGAGGTCGCAGGTCTGGCAGACCGCCTTCCACAGGTCGGCGACCTGCGGGTGGGAGAGGGAGGTCTGCTCGCTGAGCAGCCCGAGCACCGCCTCCTTGACGACCGTGCGCATCTGCTCCGGCAGCGCCTGGTCGGTGATCCGGTTCGCGAAGCTCTCCGGCGCCAGGTCCAGCCACTCCTTGAGCCGGTCGTGACCGACGATGGCGGTGAGCGAGCGCCATGTGTCGGTGTCGTCCTTGAGGAGGTAGCCGACCGAGGCGCAGTGAGGGTGGCTGCACGGCAGGGCGGTGAGGTCCTCCCACGTGACGAGCCCCTCGGTCTGCGGGCCCATGCGCGCGAGGACGCCGGTGTGGGTGAGCCGCTCGACCGGGTCGATGGTGCCACCGCGGCCGGAGCCGAAGACGGGCTGGATCGAGACCCCGCAGACGAAGGGGGTGTCGAGGGCCCGGGTGATGACGTGCCCGATCTCGTCGTCGTTGACCCCGAGGGCGGCGGTCATCGTCAGGGTCGTGAAGACCCCCGCGCGGCTGAGCCGGGAGATGGCCCGCTCCTTGTGCTCGCGCAGGTCGCCCCCGCGATGGTGCAGGGAGGCCTCGGCCGAGGAGCCGTCGTACTGGAGGTAGACCTCGACGCGCTGCCGGTGGCGGCGCAGCAGGTCCAGCAGGTCGTCGTCACGGGCGATGGTCAGGCCGTTGCTGTTGACGAGGATGCGCACGACCGGCCGGGCGACGAGCTCCTCGATGAGGCGCGGCAGCTCCGGGTGGAGCGTGGGCTCGCCGCCGGAGAGCATGAGCACGTCGATCCGCCCGTCCTCCCGGGCGAGGCGCGCGTCGACGTTGGCGAGGATCTCCTCGACCGAGGCGACCCCCTTCAGCGCGGGCGCCGAGTCGGCGAAGCACGTGGGACAGCGCAGGTTGCAGTGCTCGGTGACGTCCTCGAGGAGGATGCACGTGTGCTGGGTCTGCATCTCCGGCAGCCCGTCGAGGTACGCGGACGGGACCGGGGCGAAGTTGCCGGTGACGTCGGGGACGTGCGACTTCGTGGGTGCGGTCCACTGCTCGAGGTAGGTGAGGATGTCGGGATGCTCGTCGTAGAGGGTGCGCACGAGACCGTGCTCGGGGCAGCCCCGCTCGAGCCAGATCCGGCCGTCGCGCTCCGCGAGCCACCCGCTGAGTCGCCGGACGTCGGCGAGGTCGGTCTCCGGGCGGTCGTGGTGGCAGGTGGGGCAGAAGGCGTTGACGTAGCGGTGGACACGGTCACCGCGCAGAGGGCGTCCGGCTCCGGCGTCCGGCTGGGGTTCGGTCATGGCGCTCCTCTCGTGCTCACCCGAAGGCGCCGCCGAGCGCGGCGACGCACACCCCGGCGCTGGTGATGAGCCAGACCCCGGAGGCGACCATGCCGGCCACGCCCCATCCGCGGGTGCTGTCCGGGATGGCCAGGATGATGCCGAGGGCCATGAGGACCAGGGGCAGGACCATGATGAGGATGATGCCGCCCGCGATCACCGGGTTGCCGTTGTCCACGAGGCGGCTGACGAGCGAGGTGAGCACGGCCATGATGACCGGCCCGAGGAAGCCGAGGACCACACCCAGGAGGGCGCCCCAGCCCGCGGACAGCCGCCACGGGTCGGGTGCCGGCTGCTGAGGGGGGACCCACGGTGGCTGACTCATGCGGCCCTCTTCGACGGTTGGCTGCGGATGATGTGGACGGTACGCCAGATGAGCAGCGGGAGGGTGATGGCGAGGAAGAGCTGAGGTCGGGTCAGCCCGAGCCAGACGACCTCGTTGCCCCGGACGTACTCCACGACGAAGCGGAAGAGCGCGTACCCGGCGATGTAGAGCGTGAAGAGATCGGCCGGGTCCGCGAGCCGGTCCCGCCAGTACCAGATCACCGCGAGGGCGAGGACGTGGAAGGCGATCTCGTAGACGAAGGAGGGATGCACCCGAGAGCCCACCGGGACGCCCCAGGCGGCCGCATCGGCCGAGGAGGCCACCGTGATCGACCACGGCACGCGGGTGGGCGTGCCCGGCAGCTCGGTGAGCAGGCACCCGACGCGGCCGACGGCCATCCCCGCGGCGACCGCCGGTGCGAAGAGCGCGCCCGTGCGCCACCGCATGCGCAGCACCCGCTTGCCGACGAGCACCGCGCCGTACGCGAGGGCCAGGCCCCCGAGGATGCTGCGGTTGCCATAGGCCCAGTGGACCAGCGCCGGGTCGTTCGCGCTCGGGTGCACGTGCTGGAGCCAGGTGCCCAGCCGCGCGCCCACGGCGCCGAAGGAGACGGCCAGCGCCACGAGGACCCAGATGCGCTCGTCGTCGACCCCGCGGCGACGCTTCTCGAGCGCCAGCAGGAGACCTGCGGTGAGCACGCCCAGCCCCACCCACAGGTCGTGCGTGGTCGAGGACGTCCACTCCAGGGCGGGCGTCGGTGTCATCGACGCCGATCCTGCCACGAGCGAAGGGGGCGATTGGTGAGCGTCCGGGGTGCTGGGTTAGAGTTGCGACGCTCTCCACGCAGAGCATCGGGCTGTGGCGCAGTTTGGTAGCGCACATGACTGGGGGTCATGGGGTCGCAGGTTCAAATCCTGTCAGCCCGACCGAGTTCCTCCCGGGGAGGACACCGTCACGGTGCCCTCCCCGGGACGTTTTTCGTGGGTCCTGCTCGCCCCAGGGATCAGTAAGGTCACAGTCAGGTGTCGGGCGGCGATCCCGGGCGTCCCCACCGGTTCGGCTGGTTATGATCCCCACCGATCAGACAATGACGTCCCTTCCGGAGGCCGGCCGTGCGCACCCGCCTTGCGGTGGCCTTCGGGGCACTGCTCCTCACCCTGCTGGTGACCCCGGCCGCGTGGGCGATGACCCATGACTCCCAGGTGGTGGCCACGGGCCAGCAGCCGGAGGGTGAGGCGATCCAGGGGACCCTGCGCGGCCCCGACCGCGACCCCGTGGAGGGAGCGACCCTGACCGTCTCCTCCGGAGGGAAGCAGATCGGGACCGCGGACACCGACGCCGAAGGGGCGTGGCGGGTCGAGGTCCCGAAGCCCGGGACCTACACGGTGACCCTCGACGTGAAGAGCCTCCCGAAGGGGATGCAGCCCCGGGACAAGGGCGGGGCCACCCTCGACGAGGTGCAGGTGCGCAGCGGTCGCGCCTCGACCGTGATCTTCCCGCTCATCCCCGCCGGTCAGGCGCAGAAGGACCCGAAGGCCACGACCACGTCACCGGCGACCTCCGGCTCCGACGAGGGGGGCACGGAGGCCGAGGACGGCACGTCCGCACCCGCGGCGGCCGACAGCGGGTCGGGCTTCGCGGGCCGGTTCATGCAGCTGGTCGTCGAGGGGCTCAAGTACGGCACGATCATCGCGATCACCTCCGTCGGGCTCTCCCTCGTCTTCGGGACGACGGGCCTGATCAACTTCGCCCACGGCGAGCTGGTCGCGCTCGGGGCCATCAGTGCCTTCTTCTTCTCCTCGGGAGCCTTCGACCTGCCGCTCGTGGCGGCGGCGCTGCTCGCCGTCGTCATCGGCGGTGCTGCCGGCGCCGTCCTCGAGCGCGGACTGTGGCGGCCCCTGCGCAGCAGAGGGACCGGCCTGATCCAGATGTTCATCATCTCGATCGGCGTCTCCCTGTTCCTGCGCCACCTGCTCCTCGTCCTGTACGGCGGGCGCCGCCAGCAGTACGACCAGTACGGGCTCCAGGGCGAGATCGAGCTCGGGCCGGTCTCCATCACCCCGCGGGACCTGACCGTGACCATCATCGCGATCCTCGTGATCATCGGGGTCGGCCTGATGCTCCAGCGCACCCGGATCGGCAAGGCGATGCGCGCCCTGAGCGACAACCGTGACCTCGCCGAGTCCTCCGGCATCGACGTCAACCGGGTGATCCTGCTCGTGTGGATCCTCGGTGGGGCCCTGGCCGCCCTCGGCGGCGTCTTCTACGGGCTGACCACCGCGGTCTACTGGGACATGGGCTTCAACCTGCTGCTGCTGATGTTCGCCGGGGTCATCCTCGGTGGCCTCGGCAGCGCTTTCGGTGCCGTCGTCGGCAGCCTGGTCGTCGGGCTCGTGGCGCAGCTCTCGACGCTCTGGTTCCCCACCGAGCTGCAGAACGCCTGGGCCCTGCTCGCCCTGATCATCGTCCTGCTCGTCCGCCCCCAAGGCATCCTCGGCCGGGCCGAGCGCGTGGGTTGAGCCCAGGGAGTCAAGGAGAGACATGGACTGGCCCAGCATCCTCGGCAATGCCGTTCGCGGCATGCTCGGACCCGAGGCGGCCTACTTCGCCCTGGCGGCGATCGGGCTGAACATCCACTTCGGGTACACCGGGCTGCTCAACTTCGGCCAGGTGGGCTTCATGCTCGTCGGCGCCTACGGCGTGGCCGTCTCGGTGGCCACCTTCGGGTGGTCGTTGTGGGTGGGGGTCGTCGTGGGGATCGCCTGCGCGGTCCTGCTCGCGCTCGTCCTCGGGCTGCCCACCCTTCGCCTCCGCGGTGACTACCTCGCCATCGCGACGATCGCGGCCGCCGAGGTGCTCCGCTACTTCTACCGCTCCAGCACCCTGGAGCCACTCACCGGAGGGGTCTACGGTCTGCGCCAGTTCGCCGGTGAGTTCTTCGCGCTCAACCCCTACCCGGCGCAGGACTACGGCTGGGGCGAGGTGACCTTCGACCACCGGTCGCTGTGGGTGATGACGGTCGGGTGGGGACTGGTCGCGCTCAGCTCCCTCATGGTCCTGCTGCTGATGACCAGCCCCTGGGGGCGGGTGCTGCGCTCGGTCCGCGAGGACGAGCTGGCGGCCCGGAGCCTGGGGAAGAGCGCCTACGGCTTCAAGCTGCAGAGCCTGGTACTCGGTGGGGTGCTCGGCGCCGTCGCCGGGATCCTCATGGCCGTCAGCGTCCAGTCCGTCCAGCCGGACAGCTACGACCCGAAGGTGACCTTCTACCTCTACACGATCGTCATCCTCGGCGGTGCCAGCCGTGTCCTGGGCCCCGTGCTGGGGTCGGTGATCTTCTGGTTCCTCGTGACCTTCCTCGACTCCTTCCTGCGGAGCGCGACGGCCTCCGGCCTCATCCCGAGCACCGTGCTCGACAGCGGGGACGTGGGCGCGGCCCGCTTCATCTTCGTCGGGCTCGCGCTCGTGTTGCTCATGGTCTTCCGGCCGGCAGGCATCCTCGGCAACCAGAAGGAGCTGCGCCTTGACGTCCGATGAGCGCCCGAGCGACACCCCGACGAAGGGGGCGGCCCAGCTGGTCGGTGTGCGCCCCGAGCCCGGGGTCGCCAAGCCGGACCCGATCTTCGTCGCGGACGGCGTCCTGCGCGACTTCGGGGGCCTGCGTGCCGTCGACGTCGAGCACCTGGAGGTCCAGCGGGGGACGATCACCTCGCTCATCGGGCCGAACGGCGCCGGCAAGTCGACCTTCTTCAACGTCGTCTCGGGCTTCGACAAGCCGGACGCCGGCAGCTGGAGCTTCCAGGGATCGGACATCTCGAAGCTCCCGGCCCACCGCGTCGCCCGTCAGGGCATGGTCCGCACCTTCCAGCTCACGAAGGCCCTCACCCGGCTCACCGCGCGGGAGAACCTCATGCTCGCGGCGAGGCACCAGGTGGGGGAGCGCTTCGTACCGGCCCTCCTCCGGGTGCCGTGGCGCGCCCAGGAGGCCGAGATCGGCACGCGCGCCGACGAGCTGCTCGAACGCTTCAACCTGGCGCACATGCGCGACGAGTTCGCCGGGACCATGTCCGGCGGGCAGCGCAAGCTGCTGGAGATGGCCCGCGCGCTCATGGTGGAGCCGAGCATGATCATGCTCGACGAGCCGATGGCCGGGGTGAACCCGGCACTGACCCAGTCCCTCCTGGGCCACATCCAGGAGCTGCGCGACGAGGGGATGACGATCGTGCTCGTCGAGCACGACATGGACGTCGTCATGGGGATCAGCGACTGGGTGGCGACCTTCGCGCAGGGGCAGCTCATCGCGGAGGGACGTCCGAACGACATCAGGCGCGACCAGGCCGTCATCGACGCCTACCTGGGCGCGCACCGGAGCCTGCCGCAGGAGCAGGATGAGAAGGAGACCGGCGATGACTGACGCCGAGCAGAGCACCCCCGTCCTGGCCGCCGTCGACCTCGTGGCCGGATACGTCCCCGAGGTCGACATCCTCACCGGCTGCAACGCGTACGTGGGCGACGGTGAGCTCGTGGGGATCATCGGCCCGAACGGGGCGGGGAAGTCGACCCTCATCAAGGCCATGTTCGGCCTCGTGCCGGTCCGGTCGGGCACCGTGCACCTGAGGGAGAAGGACGTCACCTCCCTCCCCGCGCACCGGCTCGTCTCCGAAGGCCTGGGCTACGTCCCGCAGAACCACAACGTCTTCCCGTCCCTCACGGTCGAGGAGAACCTCGAGATGGGGATCTACCTGCGGCCCAAGGAGTTCCGCGCCCGGCAGGCCACGGTCAGCGACCTCTTCCCGCTGCTGGCCGACCGCCGCGCCCAGAAGTGCGGCTCGCTCTCCGGCGGGGAGCGCCAGGTCGTGGCCATGGGGCGAGCCCTGATGACCGACCCCGAGGTGCTCTTCCTCGACGAGCCCTCCGCGGGGCTCTCGCCGATGATGCAGGACGCGGTCTTCGAGTCGGTCCAGACGATCAACCGCTCGGGCGTCTCGATCCTCATGGTCGAGCAGAACGCGACCAGCTGCCTCGAGATCGCCCACCGGGGCTACGTGCTCGACCAGGGCAAGGACGCCTACACCGGCACCGGGCAGGAGCTCCTGCACGACCCGAAGGTCATCGAGCTCTACCTCGGCACGCTCGCCCGCATCTGAGGGCAGCCCATCGCCTGTGGAGGGGGTGAAAGGGAGGAGGTGGCCCGACGCAGGGGCTGAGCTTGCGAAGCCCCAAGGGCCGCCCCTCCCTTTCACCCCCGACCACTACGAAGGGGGTGGGCGCCCCCCGAAGCGGGCGCCCACCCCTCTTCGTCCCTAGTCCTGAGCGGTGACCTGCTCGGTGGAGAGGGTCTCGAGGTCGCCCTTCTTGTTGAAGCCGTAGACCTCGATCGATGCGGCACCGGGCTCACCGTCGTCGGTGAAGTCCAGCGGACCGCTCTTGCCCTGGTAGTCGATGTCCTTGTCGTCCTTGATCAGGGCCTTGCACTCCTTGAAGGTGGAGCACTTCTCGCCCTTGCGGGTGACGTCCCCGACCTCCTTCTTGAAGTCCGTGGGGTCGGTGCTGCCCGCCTGCTCGGCGGCCAGGGCGATGATGTTGACGCAGTCGAAGACCTGCGGCGCGAACTGGGTCTCCTTCAGGTCGGGAGCGAACTCCTTGAGTCCCTTGATGAACTCCTTGTTCTCCGCGGAGGCCGGTGCCGTGCCCTTCATGCCCGAGAGGACGCTCGGGTCCTTCGGGGAGACCAGCTCGGGCAGCTCCTCGCTGCGCAGGCCGTCGGCGCCGTAGATGCCGACCTTGTCGGTCGTCATCCCCGACTCGACGAGGCCGGAGAGGATCTGCTTGCCCTCCTCGAAGGCGATGACGACGACCGCGTCCGGGTCGGAGGAGACCGCCTTCTGGACGACGGCGTCGAAGTTGGTCGCCTTGGGGTCGTACATCTCCTGGGTGGCGATGCTCGCGCCGGAGCTCTTCAGCGCCTCCGCGGTGGCCTTGGCCAGGCCCTTGCCGTAGTCGTCGGCACGGGCCACGATCGCGACGTTGCTGTAGCCGTCGGCGATGATCGTGTCCGCGAGGACCGGGCCCTGCAAGGCATCCGACGGCGCGGTGCGGAAGTAGTACCCGTCGTCCTTGTAGCCGGTGAAGGTCGGCGCCGTGTTGGAGCCGGAGCACTGCACGACCTGGGCCCCGGTGATCTTGTCGATGATCGCCAGTGACATGCCGGAGGCGGCGGCACCGATGATGGCGTCGACGTTCTCGTTGAGGACCCGCTCGGCGGACTGGGAGGCGACGGCTGCCGTGTCGGCCTCGTCCCCGCTGACGACGGTGGGCAGCTCGTTGCCGAGGACGCCTCCCGCATCGTTGATCTGGCTCATGGCGTACTTGGTGGCCTGGATCTGCGGGGGCCCGAGGAAGGCCAGCTGCCCGGTCTCGGGGAGGACGTAGCCGAGCTGGAGGGGCTCGGTGGAGCCTCCGCCGTCTCCGCCACCCCCGCCGCCGTCGTCGCCCCCGCCGCCGCAGGCGGACAGCGCCAGCAGGCCGACAGCGGCGATGCTGACGGCTTTCGTGCGAATGCCGATTCGCATATGGTCTCCTTCGACACACTGCCGTGACCCCCGGCCGGCTCCTGGCCGGTGGAGCGCGCACGGCACCCGTAGGTGCAGTGTGGCCCAGGGCGCCCCTCCGTGGGGAGCGCCGGGGAACCTGTGACCCGGTTGAGACCTGCCGTCCTCGGGTTGGGGCGAACCCCTCCCTGCGTGTCAGTATGTTGAGGTCGACCACCAGCAGCCCACAGGACAGGGAAGGGACGGATGGCCTACTTCAACCCGCCACCGGACTGGACGGTTCCGGAGGGGTGGAGCCCGCCGAAGGGCTGGTGGCCGGACCGTGACCTGCCCGAGGCGCCGCTCGGGTGGGACTTCTGGGTCGACGAGAAGGGCAATGCCACGACCGGCCCGCCGGGGTACTACAAGGGGCTGAACCTCAAGGGGCTCTGGCTCGGGGTCATCGCGGTCGCCCTGGCCCTCGCACTCATCGGGCTCCTCGTGGGCTACGGCGTCGGCAAGCCGCAGGGGAGCGGGATGCTTCCGCAGGGCGGTGCCGACACCTCGACCCGGACCGAGACGACGACGGCGACGACGACCACCACGTCCTCCGACACCGAGGACGAGGACTCCCCGGAGACCACGGCCGAGCCGAGCACGGAGACGGTCACCGCGACGGTGACCGCCGGCGGGGCCGCCCCGGAGACGACCACGGTGACGGCGCAGGGCGAGGCCCCGACGCGCACGATCACGGACGAGGTGACGGCCACGGTCACCCGCAGTGCCGAGGGCGGCGAGAGGACCGTGACGAGGACCGCACCCCCGACGACGGTGACCGAGACACGCACCGAGACCGGCGAGCCGACGACCGTCACGGTCACCGCCACCGAGTTCACCCAGCAGGGCGGGGGCGGCAACCGGAACGGGAACTGAGGGCCGCCCTCACGGGACGACGTAGGCGGAGTCCCTCGCGTCCGTGATCGCCATCATCCCCGGAGCATGACCGATGGCGAAGGGTGGTCGTGACGCCATCACCGCGGCCTGCGGGGTGACGCCGCAGGCCCAGAAGACGGGGACGTCCCCCGGGAGCATCCGCGGCGGTGCGCCGAAGTCCGGGGCACCGAGATCGTCGATGCCGAGCGCCTGCGGGTCGCCGACGTGCACGGGAGCCCCGTGCACATCGGGGTAGCGCGAGGTCACCCGCACGGCGGTCGCCACCTGAGCCGCCGGGACGGGCCGCATGGAGACCACGAGCGGTCCGCCGAGCGACCCGGCGCTCCGGCAGGGACGACGGGTGCGGTACATCGAGACGTTCGTGCCGGCGTCGAGGTGCCGGACGGGCACGCCCGCCTCGAGGAGCGGTCCCTCGAAGGTGAAGCTGCACCCGATGAGGAAGGCGACGAGGTCCTCGCGCCAGACCTCCCGCACGTCGTCGGGCTCGGCCACGAGCCGACCCTCCTCGTACACCCGGTACCCGGGCAGGTCCGTGCGCAGGTCCCCGTCGAAGATGTCCGCAGCCACCTCGCCGGTCTCGGTGACGTCGAGGACGGGACAGGCCGCCGGGTTGCGCTGGGCGAAGAGCAGGAGGTCGTAGGCGAGCTCGTGCGGGACGGCGACGAGGTTGGCCTGGGTCCATCCGGAGCACCAGCCCGAGGTGGGGGTGCGCAGCCCCTCACGGAAGAGCGCCCTGGCCTGCGCGGGCTCGAGCGTCGTGGGCTCCTCGGGCACGTCGGTCGGGCTCATCGCCTCGCTCCTTGCGTGAAGCGGATCTGCTGCCCGGGGCGGGCCTGGGCCGCCCGCGGGACGTCGCCGGCCAGGACCACCCCGATGACGGGATAGCCACCGGTGACGGGATGGTCGGCGAGGAAGAGCGTCGGCTGACCGGAGGGAGGCACCTGGAGGGAGCCCAGCGTCATGCCCTCGCTGGGGAGCTCCCCCTCACGGGCCCGCTCCAGCCGCGGGCCCGTCAGGCGCATCCCGACACGGTCGCTCTCCGAGGAGACCGTCCAGGTGCCCTCCAGCAGGGCCCTGCGGGAGTCCTCGGTGAACCAGTCCTCCCGAGGTCCGGGACGGACGCGCAGGGTGATCGGCTCGTTCGTCGGGTGCGCCACGGGGGCGAGGTCGACGAGGGGCGTGCGGGTCAGCGCGGGGCCCAGGGGCAGCACGTCGCCGGGGGAGAGGCGTCTCGGGCCGACGCCCGAGAGGGTGTCCGTCGAGCGCGAGCCGAGCACCGGCTCGACCGTGACGCCTCCGCGGACGCCCAGGTAGGAGCGCAGCCCGGCCGGCGGCACCTGCAGGCGCAGGGTGGCGCCGTCCGGGAGCCGGCAGACGGCGGCGTGCCCCACCGGGCGCTCCTCGATCGTCGCCGGGGTGGGAGCCCCGGTCACGGTGACGAGCTGGTCACCGTGGGCCCGCACGACGAGGCCCCCGAGGGTCACCTCGATCGCCGCCGCTCCCTCGGGGTTGCCGAGCAGGCGGTTGGCCAGGCGCAGCGCCGGTACGTCCGCGGCACCGGAGCACCCCACACCGAGCGCTGCGAGCCCCGGCCGTCCGAGGTCCTGGACCGAGGCGAGCGGCCCGGTCTCGAGCACCTCCAGGGCGTGCCCGCGGCCGCTCACGTCGCCTCCACGAAGCGCACCCGGGCTCCCGGGACGAGAAGGGCCGGCGGGTCGCGGTCCAGGTCCCACACCCTCGTGGAGGTCCGCCCGATGAGCTGCCACCCGCCGGGGGACTCCTGCGGGTAGACCCCGGTGAACTCCCCGGCGAGGCCGACGGAGCCGACCGGGACCCGGGTCCGCGGGCTCTCCCGGCGGGGCACGTGCAGTCGCGCGTCCTCACCGACGAGGTAGCCGAAGCCCGGTGCGAAGCCGCAGAAGGCCACCGTCCACTCCTGGCCGGTGTGCGCCTCGACGACACCCCGCTCACCGAGCCCGGTGGCCCGCCCCACCTCGGCGAGGTCGGCACCGTCGTAGACGACGGGCAGCTCGACCTCGGTGCCGTCGGTGCGCCGGATGCTGCCGGTGGGCGCCCGCCGCACCGCGCGGGCGACCGACTCGAGGTCCGAGGCCCTCGGGTCGATCGTGAGCAGGAGGGTGCGCGAGGCGGGCACCATGTCGACGACGCCGACGGGCCGCTCCTCGTCGAGCGCGGCGTACAGGGCGAGCACCTCGTCGAGGTCGGCCACCTCGACGAGCAGTCCCGTGTCCCCGCAGGGCAGGAGCCGCATGCCTCACCCGCCGCCGACGAAGGGGGAGACCTCCACCCCCGCCTCGTCCAGACGGGCACGTACCCGACGGGCGATCTCCACGGCACCGGGGCTGTCGCCGTGGACGGACAAGGACCCGGCCTCGGCGGGCACGCTGCTGCCGTCGGTCGCCTCGACGAGGCCCTCGAGGGCCATCCGGACGCACCGGTCCGCGATCGCATCCGGGTCATCGAGCACCGCCCCGGGCTCACGCCGGGAGACGAGCGTGCCCTCGGGGGTGTAGGCCCGGTCGGCGAAGGCCTCCCGGACCGTCACCAACCCCGCCTCGTCGGCTCGTCGCAACCACGCCGAACCGGGCAGGCCGAGGACCGGGAGCGCCGGGTCGTAGGCGAGGACGGCCTCGACGACCGCCGCCGCCTGCTCCTCGTGGTGGACGATCGCGTTGTAGAGCGCGCCGTGCGGCTTGACGTAGCGCACCCGGGTCCCGCTGGCGCGGGCGAGACCGTCGAGGGCGCCGATCTGGTAGATGACGTCGGCGGTCAGCTCGGCGGGGACCATGTCGATGAAGCGCCTCCCGAAACCTGCGAGGTCGTGATAGCCCACCTGGGCGCCGACGGTGACGCCGTGCTCCGCCGCTCGCTCGCAGGAGTGGCGCAGCACGGAGGCGTCCCCGGCGTGGGAGCCGCAGGCCACGTTGGCACTCGTCACCACCTGCAGCATCGCGTCGTCGTCGCCGAGCGTCCAGCGTCCGTAGCTCTCGCCGAGGTCGGCGTTGAGGTCGATCTTCATGACTCGCTCCTTCCAGGTGCGCCGCCCTCACTGCCAGAGGTCGGTGATGCCGGCCAGGGACTCCCAGCCGAGGTAGAGGGAGAGGACCCAGACCGCCAGTCCTACCAGGGCCAGCCACAGCGGGTAGCGGTACCCGCCGAGCAGATCCCTGCGACGCAGGGCGACCCAGATGATCACGCCGAGCCCGACGGGCAGGATCAGGCCGTTGAGGGCGCCGGCGAGGACGAGCAGGGTGACGGGGGTCTGACCGAGCACGAGGTAGATGATCGTCGAGACGAGGACGAAGCCGACGACGACCCAGTTGCGGTTGCGGGTCAGCCACGGGGAGAAGGTCGCCAGGAAGGAGACCGACGTGTAGGAGGCACCGATGACGCTCGTGATGCTGGCCGCCCAGAGGATGACCCCGAAGGCGATGACGCCGGCCTCGCCCAGCGCGTGCTCGAAGGCCGAGGCGGTGGGGTGGCGCTCCGCGAGCTCGAAGCCTCCCGCGACGACGCCGAGGATCGCCAGGAAGAGCAGCACCCGCATGATCCCCGCGACGATGATCGCGGCGAGCGAGCCTCGGCTGATCGCCTCGACCTCGTCCGGGCCGGTGATGCCCGAGTCCACGAGCCGGTGGGCTCCGGCATAGGTGATGTACCCGCCGACGGTGCCACCGATGAGCGTGACGACGATGAGGACGTCGACCTGCTCCGGCAGCACCGTCTGGCGCAGCGCCTCCCCGTACGGCGGGTCGGAGGTGATCGCCACCCAGGTGACCATGACGATCATCGCGGCACCGAGGACGACGACGATGCGGTCCATGGCCACACCCGCGCGCTTGCTGAGGAAGATCCCGATGGCGATGAGGGCCGAGACGGCGCCCCCGATCTTGGCGTTGGTGCCGACCATCGCGTTCGCGCCGAGCGCCGTCCCGCCGATGTTGCCGATGTTGAAGACGAGCCCGCCGAAGACCACGAGGGCCGCGAGCACGTACCCGAGGCCCGGCAGGACCTGGTTGGCCAGGTCCTGTGCCCGCAGGCCGCTGATCCCGACGACGCGCCAGACGTTGAGCTGGACCCCGATGTCGATGAGCACCGAGAGGAGGATGGCGAAGGCGAAGGCCGCGCCGAGCTGCCCGGTGAAGACCGTCGTCTGGGTGATGAAGCCGGGCCCGATGGCGCTCGTCGCCATGAGGAAGACGGCGCCGAGCAGGGCACCCTTGCCGCGCCGACCCACCGGGCCTTGTGCCGTACCCGTCGGCTCACCCACGGTCGCTCCCTCGTCCTCGAGGCTCCCGTCACCTACCCGCCCGGCGCCGGTCCGACACGTCGGCACGGCGCGCGCCTGCCGGCGTCCCAGGGTGGTCAGGCGCCCGCGACGGCCTCCTGGGCCTTGAGCGCACGGCTGCGCCAGGAGCAGACCATGCCACCGGCGATGGCCGAGACGAAGGACCCGAGCAGCACCCCGATCTTGACGTGGTCGTCCTGCGTGCCCCCCATGCCGAAGGCGAGCTCTCCCACGAGGAGGGAGACGGTGAAGCCCACGCCTGCGACGAAGCCTATGCCGATCATGTCGCTCCAGGTGAGCGTGGGGTCGAGCTGGAAGGTGGGCAGGCGGGAGAGCACGAGCGAGGTGCCGACGATGCCGATCGGTTTGCCGACGAGCAGGCCGAGGACGATCCCGATGGTGATCGGGTCGGTGAGCGCGGTCCGCATGCCGTCGAGGCCGCCGACGACGACGCCGGCCGAGAAGAAGGCGAAGATCGGGACCGCGACGAGGGTCGAGAAGATGCCCCACTTGTCCGCGAGGTGGGCCGTCATCCCTTCGTAGACCGGCTCGTCCTCCTCGTAGCCGACGAGGATCCGCGAGCGCACGGTGGCGACCACCGGCGGCATGAAGCCGAGCAGCACGCCGGCGATCGTCGCGTGGATGCCCGAGGCGTGCACGAGCCACCAGGTGATGGCGGCGAGCGGGAAGAGGAGGTACCACGCCTTGACCGAGCGCCGGGTGAGGACCGCGAAGAGGACGAGCGGGATGACCGCCAGCAGGAGGAAGACCAGGTGCAGGGTCTCGGTGTAGAAGATCGCGATGATCGTGATCGCGATGAGGTCGTCGACGATGGCCAGCGTCAGCAGGAAGATCCGCAGCGCCGAAGGCAGGCCGCGACCGACGATCGCGAGCACGGCGACCGCGAAGGCGATGTCCGTCGCGGTGGGGATGGCCCACCCCCGCAGCCCGCTGGTGTCGCCGGAGAGCAGGACGACGGCGCTGTAGATGATCGCCGGCACCGCCACACCCCCGAAGGCCGCGGCGATGGGCAGCGCCGCCTGCTTGGGGTTGCGCAGCTTGCCGGCGACGAACTCCTCCTTGAGCTCGAGGCCGACGACGAAGAAGAAGATGGCCAGCAGCCCGTCCGAGGCCCACTGGCCGATGGTCAGGTCCAGGTGCAGCGCCGGGATCCCGGCCTGTGTGTCGCGCACCGAGGTGTACACGTGCCCCAGCGGGGAGTTGGCGATGATCAGGGCGAGGAGCGCGGCCCCGACGAGGAGCAGACCGCCGAAGGCGTCGCTCTGGGCGGACTCGCGCACACCCCTCCACATCTGATGGGGCGCAAGACGGAAGGGCTTCTTGGACACGTGGGTGAGTGTACGACCTCCACCACACGAAGGGGGCGACGCGCTCCGACGCGTCACCCCCCTTCGTGCGGTGCCGTCAGCGACCGACCGCGTCGAGTGCCTTGGCCTCGGCCTCGATGGGGCCGGTGCCGTAGTCCTCGGGCTCGGACTGCGGCACCTCGGTGCCGTGCATCGAGCAGCCGGCCGTCTCCTTGAGGAAGTAGGAGGCGACCATGCCGATGGCGCACCCGAACATCAGGTAGACGGCCGGGAACTCCAGGAAGCCGGTCGCCGAGACGACCTTCTCGTTCAGCGGTGCGGCGGTGCCGCCGAAGAGCGCCGTGAAGACGTTGTAGGTCACGGCGAAGCCGGCGAAGCGCACCTGGGTGGGGAACATCGCCGGGAAGGTCGCCGAGATCGTCGACAGCTGCGGGATGTAGAGCAGCCCGAGCACGGTGAAGCCGATGATCGCACCGGTGAAGCTCGTGCCGATGAGGAAGTACATCGGCAGCGACAGGAGGAAGAGCCCGATCATCGAGGTCCACCACATCGGGCGCCGGCCCACGATGTCGGACAGGTGCCCGCAGAAGGGCAGCAGGCACATCATCACGACCTCGCCGACGAGGATGACCAGGAGCGCGGGGGTGGCCTCCATGCCCACCTTCGTCTCGAGGTAGGTCGGCATGTAGATGAGCAGGGTGTAGTTGATGACGTTGAGCGGGATGACCAGACCGGCCATCGTCAGCACCGGCTTCCAGTAGGTGACGATGAGGTCCCTGAGGTCGGCCAGGGCCGAGGCCTCGCTCTCGCCGGCGTCCTCGACCTCCTGGAAGACCGGGGTCTCCTCCATCTTGGACCGCATGTAGAGACCGATCGCCCCGAGCGGCCCGGCGACGAAGAAGGGCAGTCGCCAGCCCCAGCTCTCCATGGCGGCCTCGCCGAGGCCGATCTCGAGCAGCAGCACGACGACCGTGCCGAGGGCGTAGCCGCCGAGGGTCCCGAACTCGAGGAAGCTGCCGTAGAGGCCGCGTCGCTTGTCGGGGGCGTACTCGGCCATGAAGGTGGCCGCGCCACCGTACTCACCACCGGTGGAGAAGCCCTGGATGAGACGCAGGAGGATGAGCAGGAGCGGCGCGCCGATGCCGATGGTCTCCGCCGTCGGGAGCAGACCGATGCAGAAGGTGGCGCCGGACATCATGAGGATGGTGAGCGCGAGGACGCCCTTGCGGCCCATCTTGTCCCCGAGGGGCCCCCAGAAGAAGCCGCCGAACGGACGCGCGACGAAGGAGACCGCCAGGGTCGCCAGGGTCAGGAGCGTGGCGTGCTCGCCCGGGAAGAAGTGGGTGCCGATGTAGGTCGTGAGCAGGGCGTAGGCCCCGTAGTCGTACCACTCGGTCGCGTTCCCGAGGGCCGAGGCCGCGACGGCCCGCTTGATCGTCTTGCGGTCCGGGAGCTCGTCGAAGGGGATGCTGCCGGTGTGCTGGGACGCGAAGTCGCCCGGGTCCTGGTGCTTGGGGGCTGACGTGCTCATGGTCCCTTCTTGCTGATGACATTCACTGTCGAGCGAGACAACGCTACGTCGATCGGGCCGGGTTCGCTCCCCAATCGCCCCGCGAGTTTCCGAGCACGGTGTGGGCTCTACGGTCGTCGGCCACGGTGACCGATGGCCAGGGGGACCAGCACGAGGCACCCGAGCGCCAGCGTGAGCATCACCGCACCGACGACGAGACCCGCCCTGCGGCCGGCCACGACGTCGAAGACCAAGGTGGCGATGCCCGTCATGAGCAGCGCGATGAGCACGAGGGCGGTCTGGGCCGTACGGTGCCCGACCGAGACCAGCAGCGGCTTGCGCAGCTGTCGGAAGACGTGCCGATGGACGGCGATCGGCGCGAGCAGCAGCGTGGTCGTCGCGGCCGCCAGGAGGACGAGGGCGAGGTAGAGCCGGCGCTGGTAGGAGTCGAGGTCGCCGAAGACCGACTGGAAGGGCAGCGTCAGCAGGAATCCGCCGAGGATCTGCACCCCCGTCTGCATGACCCGGAACTCCTGGAGCAGGTCGACCCAGTTGCGGTCGGCCCGCTCGGCGGAGGTCTCGTCACGTGATCGGGGCGCGCGGCCCATTGAACCTCCCTGCGCGTGTGTGCTGCGCTGATGGTGGGTAGCACGTCGTCCCAGCATGACGAAAGGAGCGTCACATGACCACAGAGGCATCGGCCGGGACACGAGACGTCGCCGTCCTCGTCGCGAACGAGGGCATCGAGCAGGTGGAGCTGACCGCGCCGTGGCAGTCCCTCCAGGAGGCGGGCTGGAATCCCGTCCTCGTCGCTCCCCAGCCGGGTGAGGCGCGCGCACTGAACCATCTCGAGGCGGGGGACGCCTTCGAGGTCGACCGCACGGTGGGGGAGGCGAGGGTGGAGGACTTCGCCGCGCTCGTGCTCCCCGGCGGGGTCGCGAACCCCGATGCGCTGCGGCTGGACGAGGAGGCGGTGGGGCTCGTGCGCGAGTTCGTCGTCTCCTCCCGCCCGGTCGCCGCGATCTGTCACGCCATCTGGATGCTCGTCGAGGCCGACGCCGTGCGCGGCCGCCGCGTGACGTCCTGGCCCAGCCTGCGCACCGACGTGCGCAACGCCGGAGGCGAGTGGGTCGACGAGCAGGTGGTCGTCGACGGTGACCTCGTGACCAGCCGCAAGCCGGACGACCTGCCGGCCTTCACCGAGGCGCTGCTCGACCAGCTGGGCCGGTGAGGCCGGGCTCCGACCACGTCGAAGGGGGCGGGCCGCCGCAGCGGTCCCGCCCCCTTCGACCTCGGGGACTCAGTCCTCGGTGATGAGCGGGTACACGCCGTTCTCGTCGTGCACCTCGCGACCGGTCACCGGCGGGTTGAAGACGCACGCGCAGTGGATCTCCTCCTCGACGGTCACCGTGTGCTTGTCCGCGTCGTCGAGCAGGTACATGACGCCCGGCTCGAGGACGTACTTCTCACCGGTGTCCCGGTCGGTCAACGTCCCCTTGCCCTGGTAGACGTACACCGCCTCGACGTGGTTGGCGTACCAGAAGTCGGACGAGGTGCCGGCCTTGAGGACGGTGATGTGGAAGCTGAACCCGACCTTGTCCTTGGCCAGGACCATCCGGCGGCTCTGCCAGTTGCCGTGGATGACGTCGTTCTCGGTGCCGTCCAGGTCCGAGACGTTGACGACCTTCATGTGGGTACCTCCTTGAGGTGACGAGTGGTGGTTACGCGGAGACGGTAGCGCCCTCGCGTGCGGGTGCGCCCAGAACCTCCCGGGCGGCGTCCTCGAGGAGGTCGAGGCCCTCGGCGAACTGCTCCTCGGTGATGGTCAGCGGCGGCATGATCTTGATGACCTCGTCCGAGGAGCCGGAGGTCTCGATCATCAGGTGGCGCTGGAAGGCGGCCGCGGCGATCTGCTCGGCGGTGTCGGTGTCGCGGAAGGCGACGCCGGAGAGCAGGCCGCGCCCGCGGACCTCGCTGCCCTCGGCCAGCCCGGCGATGACCTCCAGGCGCGCGTGCAGCTGCTCGGTGCGGGCGGCGATGTTGCGCTCGAGCTCGTCGTCGGCCCAGAAGGTGCGCAGGGCCTTGGCGCCGGTGACGAAGGCGGGGTTGTGCCCACGGAAGGTGCCGTTGTGCTCACCCGGCTCCCAGTCGTCGATCTCGGGCTTGATGAGGGTCAGCGCCATCGGCAGGCCGTAGCCGGAGATCGACTTGCTGATCGTGACGATGTCCGGGTCCAGGCCGAACTCCTCGAAGGAGAAGAACTTCCCGGTCCGGCCGCACCCGGCCTGGACGTCGTCGACGATGAGCAGCACCTTGTGCTCGCGGCACAGCTCCTGCAGCTCCTTGAGCCACTGGCCGCGGGCGGCGTTGAGGCCGCCCTCGCCCTGGACGGTCTCGACGATGACGGCGGCGGGCAGCGCGTGCCCCGAGCTGCTGTCGGCCCAGATCCGCTTGAGCCAGGCGAAGTCCGAGGTCTCGCCGTGGATGTAGTCGTCGTACGGCGCGGCCGTCGCGTGGTAGAGGGGCGTGCCGGCACCGCTGCGCTTGAAGGCGTTCCCGGTCACGGCCAGCGCACCGAGCGTCATGCCGTGGAAGGCGTTGGTGAAGGAGACGATGTCCTCGCGACCAGTCGCCTTGCGGGCGGTCTTCAGCGCCGTCTCGACGGCGTTGGTGCCGGTCGGTCCGGGGAACTGGATCTTGTGGTTCATCCCGCGCGGGGCGAGGATCAGCTCGGTGAAGGTCTCCAGGAAGTCGCGCTTGGCGACCGTGTACATGTCCATCGAGTGGGTGACCCCGTCCTTGGACAGGTACTCGATGAGGGCCTCCTTGAGCACCGGGTTGTTGTGCCCGTAGTTGAGGGCACCGGCGCCGGAGAAGAAGTCGACGTAGCGCTCGCCGTCCTCGGTGTACTGGTAGGGCCCGCTCGAGGTCTCGAAGACGACCGGCCAGTTGCGGCAGTAGCTGCGCACCTCCGACTCGCGGGTGGTGAAGATCTGGGTGGCGGTGTTGCTCATCTGTGGTCCTTCCTCCGAAGAGGGGGTTGGGGTCCGTGTAGGTCGGCTCTGGCGTGGCTCAGAAGGGTCCGATGCGGTGCAGCACCTCCGGCTCGTGTCCCTCGTCGGGGAAGTGCTCGCGCACGAAGAGGTCGATCTCCTCGTGCTGCGCGCCCCGCTTCTCGGCGAAACGGGAGAAGAGTGCGCGCGAGGCGGCGTTGTCGTCGGTGATCGTCGTCTCCAGGCCGGTCACGCCGGGGACGTGCTCGGCCAGGTGGTCGAGCATCCGGCCGGCGAGCCCGTGCCCGCGCTGGTCGGCGTCGACGGCCACCTGCCACACCATGAGCGTGTGAGGCTCGTCGGGCCGCAGGTAGCCGCTCACGAAGCCGACGACCTGGCCCCCTTCGTCCTCGACGACGACGCTCGTCGTCGCGAAGTCCCGGGCCCACAGCAGGTAGGCGTAGGAGGTGTTCAGGTCGAGGGTCTGCGAGTCCCGGGCCACACGCCACATGGCGCCGCCGTCCTCGATCGAGGGGCGACGGAGGCGGAATCGGGACTGCTGGGGAGCGGACGGGGTCTTCTCTGGCTCAGCGGTCACCTGTTTCAACCTAACGTGACCTGCGCACGAATCAAATCAGGTGCCGCTCATCGAGATGTATTCCCTTGTGCGGCAAGCAGATTCGGCGATACGTGATCCACGCCACGTGGCCGTGGTCGCGGAGGCGTCACGCCGCGGAGTGCGACCGCGCCACCCGCGCCATCCGCTCGACCCCCTCCCGCAGCATCTCCGGGGAGGCGGCGAAGTTCAGCCGGGCCCGCCCCTCGCCCTCCCCGAACGGCAGCCCGCCGGAGAGGGCCACCCGGCCCCGCTCGAGGAGGACCTGCGCGGGGTCGTCACCGAGGTCGAGGCGGCGCAGGTCGAGCCAGGCCAGGTAGGTGGCCTGCACCGGTCGCCAGCGGACCTCGGGGAGGTGCTCCTCCAGCAGCGATCCCAACAGCTCCCGGTTCGCCGCGAGGTCGGAGACGAGGTCCGCGAGCCAGTCGCGGCCGCCGTCGAGGGCGGCCGCGTGGACCCGCATCGCCACGTGACCGGTGTGGTACCCGAGATCGGTGGGGATGTCCCGCAGCGCGCCGCGGGCCTCGGGCCCGGCCAGGACCGCGCCCGCCTTGAGACCGGCGAGGTTCCACCCCTTCGCCGGGGACATCACGGCCAGGGCCCGCGTGGCTCCCGGCACGGCGGTGATCGAGGTGAAGGTGGCGCCGGGCAGCACGAGCGGAGCGTGCACCTCGTCGCTGATGACGGCCACGCCGTGGGTCCCGGCGGTCTCGGCCAGCGAGGCCAGCTCGGTGGGGGTCGGGACGGTGCCCGTCGGGTTGTGCGGGTTGGCCAGGAGCACCGCCCCGCGGCCCGGTCCGGCGGCGAAGGCGCGGCTGAGAGCCGGGACGTCGAGTCGGCCGTCGGGGGTGAGGGGCACCGTGACCAGCTCGCGACCGACGCCCCGGACGACGGAGTGGAAGGGCGGGTAGACCGGTGTCGTGACGTAGACCGGGTCGCCGGGCTCGGTGAGCGCCGTGATCGCGGTGCGCACGCCGGACATCACATCCGGCACCACCCGCATCCGGGCCGGGTCCGCCGGGGCGCCCACGCTCTCGTACCAGCGGGCGACCGCCTCGAGGTAGTCCCCGTCGACCGGGTACCCGAGGTCACCGTCGGTGACGATCCGGTGCATCTCCTCGACCACGGAGCGGGCCGGGAGGACATCCATCTCGGCCACCCACATGGGCAGGACGTCCGGGTCGAAGTGTCGCCACTTCGCGCTCGTGCGGCGTCGGCAGCCGGCCTCGTCGAGGGTCAGGACGTGTCGGTGCATGCCCTCACTCTGGCACTGCCGCCACCGCTTACGCTGGAGGCCATGACCAGGGACGGGCACGGCCAGGGCCACGGGCTCCCGGACCCCGCGGACCTGGACGAGGACGAGGCGGAGTACGGGGAGCGGGCCGGCCTGACCCGACCCCGGCGGCGCAAGGACGCCTCGATGACCCTGCTCACGTCCATGCTCGAGCGCCCCCTCGACCCCGGCTACGCGGCCGCCGCCCGGCAACGCGTGGAGCGCGGTGAGCCGGCCTCGACCGGGGCCCGACGGCCGCTGCTCCTCGTGACCGTCCTCCTCATCGGTCTGCTCATCGGGGTGAGCACCGCGACCCTGCGCGCCCGGGACGGGGCGCGGGCGGATGCCCGAGAGCAGATCATCGACCAGATCCACGACCGGCAGGCCGCCGTGGACGAAGGGGGAGAGGAGGCCCGGCGCCTCCAGCACGAGATCGACGAGGCGAGCGACCGGCTGGACCCGGCGCTCGTCGACGCCCGGGAGAAGGACCGCACGACCCTGCGGGTCGCCAGCGGCCTGGTCGGCGTGGAGGGACCGGGGCTGCGGGTGACGCTGGACGACGCCCGCGATGCCGGGCGCAGCGCCGACGGGGACCCGCGCAGCGGGGTCGATCAGGAGCAGCGCGTGCAGTCCCGTGACCTGCAGATCGTCACCAACGGTCTGTGGGCCGCGGGTGCGGAGGCGATCACCGTCAACGACCAGCGACTCACCTCGCACTCGGCCATCCGCTTCGCCGGCGAGGCGATCCTCGTCAACTTCCGTCCGCTGACCCGGCCGTACACCATCGAGGCGATCGGCGACCCCGACGAGATGCGCTCCTCCTTCGCGGAGGGAGCGGCCGGTGACTACCTCGAGACCCTCCGTGAGGACTACGACATCCGGTACTCGGTGGAGACCGACGACGAGATGACCATGCCCGGTGCCGACGAGGCCCGCTCCCGCGAGGCGAGCGTCATCCCTCCCGGGACCACGCCCCCGAAAGAAACCCCGTTGGAGAAGGAGAGCCGATGATCCCCGCCATCGGGCTGGTCCTCGGCATCGTCCTCGGGCTGGTGCTCCAGCCGGACGTGCCGGTGTGGTTGCAGCCCTATCTGCCCATCGCGGTCATCGCCGCGCTCGACGCCGTCTTCGGTGCGCTGCGCGCCGCCCTCGACGGCATCTTCAACGACAAGGTCTTCGTCGTCAGCTTCCTCTCCAACGTCGTCGTGGCCGCGCTCATCGTCTTCCTCGGTGACCAGCTCGGTGTCGGCTCCCAGCTCTCGACCGGTGTCGTCGTGGTCCTCGGCGTACGGATCTTCTCCAACGTCGCCTCCATCCGTCGCCACCTCTTCAAGGCATGAGCAGCGACCCCCGCACCCCTGGCGAGGGGGACGAGACGACGCCCGGGACGGGCGCCGAGGCCGAGGCCGAGCGGAAGGCGGCGGCCGCGCAAGTCCCCCCGCCGCACACCGCCTTCACCGCCCACGAGGAGCCGACGCTCTCCCCACGACGTGCGTGGCGACGCCTGTACGCGATGGCCAAGCCGCGGGCCACGGCGGCCAACCTCTTCGCCCTGCTCCTCGCGGCCCTGCTCGGTTTCGCCATCGTCACCCAGGTCCGGCAGACCCAGGCCCAGGGCCTGGAGAGCCTGCGCCAGGACGAGCTCGTGCGCATCCTCGACGACGTGACCCAGAGCGGCAACCGGCTCGACGACGAGGTCGCCGAGCTCGAGCGCACACGCGACGAGCTGGCCGGCAGCGACGCCGACTCGCCGGAGGCGATCCGCGCCGCCCAGGAGCGTGCGGACACCCTCGGCATCCTCGCGGGGACCGAGAAGGCCACCGGGTCCGGCATCACCATGACGATCAGCGACCCGGACGGGCAGATCACCGCTGCGGCGCTGCTCGATGCCACCCAGGAGCTGCGCGACGCGGGTGCGGAGGCGATGCAGGTCGGTGACGTGCGCGTCGTGGCCAGCACGTGGTTCCGCGACGTCGAGGGCGGGATCGTCGTCGACGGGCAGCGGCTCGAGCCCCCGTACACCTTCACGGCCATCGGCGACCCGCACACCATGAGCTCGGCGATGGAGATCCCCGGCGGTGTGGTGGAGTCGGTGCGCAGCAAGGGAGGCGAGGCCGAGGTGCGCGAGTACTCGACCATCAACGTCGAGGCGTTGCGTTCCGATTCACCGCCTCGTTACGCTCGGCCCGTCCCGGAGCCGAGCGGTGGCTCCGACTAGAGACGTGCTCGATGAGGAGAGAGATGACGGACCAGACCTACCCCGAGGACCTGCGGTACACCGACGACCACGAGTGGGTGAAGGAGACCGGAGCGGGGACCGTGCGGGTGGGCATCACCCAGTACGCGCAGGATGCGCTCGGCGACGTCGTCTACGTGAGCCTTCCCGGTGTCGGGGACACCGTCGACAAGGGTGACGGCTGCGGCGAGGTCGAGTCGACGAAGTCCGTCAGCGACCTCTACGCCCCGCTCGCCGGTACCGTGACCGCCGTCAACGACGCGCTGGACGCCCAGCCCGAGCTGGTCAACTCCGACCCGTACGGTGAGGGATGGATGTACGAGCTCGAGCTGGCCGAGGGCAGCGACCTCTCCGGACTGCTCGACGCCGCCGCCTACCAGGCCACGACCGGCTGACGGTCGCTGGCACTAGGCTTGGCACACGAGAGAAGGAGGAGGGTAGGACATGAGCGGCACCGATGAGGGCCGGCCGGCTCGTCAGGATCCCACGACCCAGCGGTTCACGGGGTTCGAGGGCGCGCCGTCGCCGGAGGCCGACACCGGCTACCACCTGAACCGCGAGGAGCAGGCGACGGTCGATGCGCTCAACCCCGGCACGGCGCTGCTGGTCGTCCTGCGCGGTCCGAACACCGGGGCCCGCTTCCTTCTCGACGACGCCGAGGTGACCACCGGGCGCGGCCCGGACCGCGACATCTTCCTCGACGACGTGACCGTCTCGCGCAAGCACGCCGTCTTCTCCCGCGAGGAGGGCGGCTTCGCCGTGCGCGACGTGGGCTCGCTCAACGGCACGTACGTCAACCGGGAGCGGATCGACCAGGCGAGTCTGCGCACCGGCGACGAGGTCCAGATCGGCAAGTTCCGGCTCGTCTACTACTACGCGCACACCACGGTCTGAGGTGGCAGGAGAGCTGATCGGCATCGGCGAGCTCCTGGGACGCCTGCAGCCGGACTTCCCGGACATCAGCATCAGCAAGATCCGGTTCCTGGAGTCGGAGGGGCTGGTCAGCCCTGCCCGTACGGCATCGGGGTACCGCAAGTACTCGGAGAACGACATCGACCGCCTCCGGTTCGTCCTCACGGCCCAGCGTGACCGCTTCTGGCCGCTGAAGGTCATCCGGGAGCGGCTCGACGCGATGGAGCGCGGTCTCGACGTGGACGACACCGGCGAGACGGTGGCGCCCGAGGCGCGCCGGGGCGAGATGGGGGAGCGGCTCGGGGCACCCGTACGCCCCCTTCGTCTCACCGGCGGGGAGCTGATGCAGGCCGCCGACATCGACACCGACACCTTCCGGGAGCTCATCTCCTACGGGCTGCTCCCGAAGAACCAGGAGCACTTCGACGGCAGCGACCTGGAGATCGCCACGGCCGCGGGGTCGCTCGTGAGCACCGGCATCGGGGTGCGGCACCTGCGCCCCTTCAAGAGCGCGGCCGAGCGCGAGGTCGGCCTGACCGAGCACGTCCTCGGTCAGCAGGCACTCCGCGGCCGGGCCGCGCAGGCCGAGGGACTCGACGACGAGACGGTCGCCCAGCAGGTGGTCGAGGACTGTCTCGAGCTGCACGTGGCGCTGGTGCGTCAGGCACTGTCCGGACGGGACTGACCTCCCGCGCCCCGAGGGATACGGTAGAGGGGTGAAGCCACTCGACGTGCTCGGTGTCCGTGTGGAGATGCCGACCTCCCAACCGATCGTGCTGCTGCGTGAGCGCGATGGTGGTCGGCACGTCCCCATCTGGATCGGTGCCGCGGAGGCGACCGCCATCGCCTACGCCCAGGAAGGGGTCGTCCCGCCCCGCCCGCTGACCCACGACCTGCTCGTCGACGTCATCCACGCGGTCGGACGGGAGCTGACGTCGGTGCGGATCGACGCGGTGCTCGACGGCGTCTTCCACGCCACGCTCATCCTCGACGACGACACCGAGGTCTCGGCGCGCACCTCCGACGGGATCGCCCTCGCGTTGCGGACCGGGGCCACCATCGTCGCCGAGGAGGCCGTCCTCGACGAGGTGGGGATCGAGTCCTCCGAGGAGGAGGACGAGGTCGCCAAGTTCAAGGAGTTCCTCGACGACGTCTCGCCCGAGGACTTCGAGGAGCCGGGCGACACGTGAGCCCGACGCTCGGCGACACGCCGGGACGTCGGGGTGGTGGGTCGTTGACGGCCACCTCCCCGGGTCGTAGCGTCAAAGCACACCGGGAACACACCGGTGTGGTTCTCCCGTCCGGACCCGGTCGGGAGTGATGGTGGAACGGGAGGGCGCAGTGGACGCCACGAACGACGACGGCAGGACCTCGGTCCGCAGTCAGGGCGTGCTCTTCGACGACGACCTGCCCGAGCTGGCCGAGGACCTCGGCTACCGCGGCCCGGCCGCCTGCCGCGCGGCCGGCATCACCTACCGGCAGCTCGACTACTGGGCCCGGACCGGCCTCGTCGAGCCCTCCCTCCGTGGGGCCGCCGGCTCGGGGAGCCAGCGGCTGTACGGCTTCCGGGACATCCTCGTCCTCAAGGTCGTCAAGCGGCTGCTCGACACCGGCGTCTCCCTCCAGCAGATCCGGGTGGCCATCCAGCACCTGCGCGAGCGCGGTGTCGAGGACCTGGCCCAGATCACGCTCATGAGCGATGGCGCCAGCGTCTACGAGTGCACGTCCGCCGACGAGGTCATCGACCTCGTGCAGGGCGGCCAGGGCGTCTTCGGGATCGCCGTCGGGCGTGTCTGGCGCGAGGTGGAGGGCTCCCTCATGGAGATCCCGAGCGAGCGGATGAGCGATCCGGAGGACGTGCAGACCCCGCCCGAGGTTCCCGGGGACGAGCTGAGCGCCCGGCGGCGGGCCAAGCTGGCCTGATCGACGACCGCGACGCTCTCGCTCGGCGAGGGCGCTGCTAGTCTGTCGGCGGCAAGGCCGTTCACCCCACGGGGGAGAGCCCCCGCTCGCTGCGGGGCGCCGAAGGGGCAAACCTCCCCGGAACCTCTCAGGCGCCAGGACCTCGTGGATCAGGCACTTCTGGAGCACTGCGTGCGACAGAAGGGGAGGCTGACTTTGTACCCGTAATGCGTCCAAGGGAGCCTCATGAGCACCTCGTACCTGTCGGAGTTCGTCGGGCGGCACGTCGGCCCTCGGGAGGACGACGTCGCGCAGATGCTGGCGACGGTCGGTCAGCCCGGCCTCGACGCGCTGTGCAAGGCGGCCGTCCCAGGGGCCATCAGCCAGACCGAGGCCCTCGGGATCGACGCGGCCTCGAGCGAGCTGGCCGTCCTCGAGGAGCTGGAAGGGCTGGCGGCGAAGAACACCGTCCTGACCTCGATGATCGGTCTCGGGTACTACGGGACCATCGTGCCGTCGGTCATCCAGCGCAACGTGCTGGAGGACCCGAGCTGGTACACCGCGTACACGCCCTACCAGCCCGAGATCAGCCAGGGACGCCTGGAGGCCCTGCTCAACTTCCAGACCATGGTGGCCGACCTGACGGGATTGCAGACCTCGGGATCCTCCCTCCTGGACGAGGCCACCGCCGCGGCGGAGGCGATGACCGTCATGCGTCGCTCGAGCAAGGTGGCCAAGGACGCGGTCCTGCTCGTCGACGAGAACACCTTCCCGCAGACGGCCGCGGTGATCGCCACCCGCGCCCGTCCGCTCGGCATCACCGTCGTCACCGCCGACCTCACCGGAGTGACCACGACGGAGCAGCTGCACGCCGTGGCCGGGGACCGGGAGGTCTTCGGCGTGCTCGTCCAGTACCCCGCCGCGGACGGCAGCATCCAGGACTGGCGTGCCCTGACCGAGGCCGCCCACGAGGCAGGCGCCCTCGTGACGGCGGCCGCCGACCTGCTCGCGCTGACCCTGCTCACCCCGCCCGGGGAGTGGGGAGCGGACGTGGCCGTGGGCACGACCCAGCGTTTCGGCGTCCCGATGGCCTTCGGCGGTCCGCACGCCGGGTACATGTCGGTCCGGGCCGGCCTGGAGCGCACCCTGCCCGGCCGTCTCGTCGGCGTCTCGGTCGACGCGCAGGGGCGCCAGGCCTACCGGCTGGCCCTCCAGACCCGCGAGCAGCACATCCGCCGGGACAAGGCGACGAGCAACATCTGCACCGCCCAGGTCCTGCTCGCCGTCATGGCGTCGATGTACGCCGTCTACCACGGCCCGGACGGGCTGCGGCGGATCGCCGAACGGGTGCACGGGATGGCCGTGCACCTGGCAGAGCGTCTGCGCGCGGCCGGGCTCGGCGTCAACGACGCCCCCTGGTTCGACACGCTGCGGATCCTCGTGCCCGGCCGTGCCGACGAGGTCGTGGCCAAGGCGCTCGAGGCCGGGGTGAACATCTGGCGCCAGGACGCCGACACCGTGCTCGTCTCCGTCGACGAGACGACCACGGCCGCCGAGGTCGATGCCGTCGCCGCCGCCTTCGGCGCCGGTGCGCAGGACGAGGCCGCCACGAGCGCCGGCACCCGAGTGCTCCCGGAGTGGCCGGAGGAGCTGCTGCGCACGAGCGAGTACCTGACGCACCCGGTCTTCCACAGCCACCGCTCCGAGACCCAGATGCTGCGCTACCTGCGGCGTCTCTCCGACCGTGACTTCGCCCTGGACCGCGGGATGATCCCCCTCGGTTCGTGCACGATGAAGCTCAACGCCACCACCGAGATGGCCGCCATCACCTGGCCCGAGCTGGCCAACCTGCACCCCTTCGCCCCTGACGACCAGACCGTCGGCAGTCGCGAGATCGTCGCGCAGCTGGCCGACTGGCTCGCGCAGATCACCGGCTACCACTCGGTCTCCCTCCAGCCCAACGCCGGCTCCCAGGGGGAGCTGGCCGGTCTCCTCGCGATCCGCGCGCACCACGCTGCCCGCGGGCAGGAGCAGCGCACGATCTGCCTCATCCCGGCCAGTGCCCACGGCACCAACGCGGCCTCGGCGGTCATGGCGGGGATGAAGGTCGTCGTCGTCAAGACCGCCGAGGGCGGCGACATCGACGTCGAGGACCTGCGCGCCAAGGTGGACAAGCACCGCGACGAGCTCGCCGCGATCATGGTGACCTACCCGAGCACCCACGGGGTCTTCGAGGACACGATCACCGAGCTGTGCGCCCTCGTCCACGACGCAGGTGGTCAGGTCTACGTCGACGGGGCGAACCTCAACGCCCTCGTCGGCCTGGCCCAGCCCGGCCGGTTCGGTGCCGACGTCAGCCACCTCAACCTGCACAAGACCTTCTGCATCCCGCACGGGGGCGGCGGCCCGGGCGTCGGCCCGGTCGCCGTTCGTGAGCACCTCGCGCCGTACCTGCCGAACCACCCGCTCGCCGCGGCCGCCGGCCCGGAGACCGGGGTCGGCCCGATCAGTGCCGCCCCCTACGGGTCGGCGGGGATCCTGCCGATCTCGTGGGCCTACGTGCGTCTCATGGGCGGGGCAGGACTGACCCGAGCGACGCAGATCGCCGTGCTCAGCGCCAACTACGTCGCCGCCCGGCTGCGCGAGAGCTACCCGGTGCTCTACGCCGGCCGGGACGGGCTCGTGGCGCACGAGTGCATCGTCGACCTCCGGGGCCTGACCAAGGAGACGGGCGTGACCGTCGACGACGTCGCCAAGCGACTCATCGACTACGGGTTCCACGCCCCGACGATGAGCTTCCCGGTGGCCGGGACGTTCATGATCGAGCCGACCGAGTCCGAGGACAAGCACGAGCTGGACCGCTTCTGCGACGCGATGATCGCCATCCGCGCCGAGATCGACGCCGTGGCCCGGGAGGGCGATGTGGCCCACTCGGTGCTGCGCAACGCGCCCCACACGGCGGAGTCGCTGACGGGGGAGTGGGACCACCCCTACGACCGGGCGAGCGCCGTCTTCCCGCAGGGTGTGGACCCGACCGCGAAGTACTGGGCCCCCGTCGCCCGCATCGACGGTGCCTACGGCGATCGCAACCTCGTCTGCTCCTGCCCCTCACCCGAGGAGCTCGCCGCGCAAGACTGACCTCCTGCGCCTCGACCCACCGTGGTCCGAGGTATGAGTGCTCGTCCCTCCGGGCGCTGACACCACGACCCGGTGGGGAGCTCAGGCGACGTCGGTGTCGGCACCGTCGTGGACGGTGACGTGCGACCCCTGCTGCCCCTTGTGGACAGCGACCCGTGCGGGGATGCGGGTGCGCATCTCGGCGACGTGGCTGACCACACCCACCACGCGGCCCCCGTCACGCAGGCCGTCGAGGACGTCGAGGACCTGCTCGAGGCTGTCGTGGTCGAGGCTGCCGAACCCTTCGTCCACGAAGAGGGTGCCGAACTCGCGCCCACCGGACTCCTCCCTGATGGCGTCGGCGAGCCCGAGGGCGAGGGCGAGCGAGGCCGTGAAGGACTCACCACCCGAGAGCGTGCCGGTCGGTCGCTGCGCACCCGTCCACGCGTCGCGGACGAGCAGACCGAGGCCACCGCGGCGCCGGCCGACCGCCGAGGCGTCGTCGTGGACGAGCTCGTAGCGGCCGTCGGCCATGCTCAGCAGTCGCTCGTTGGCCAGCTCGACGACCCGCTCCAGGCGCGCCGCCAGGACGTAGGTCGACAAGCGCATCCGCTTGTCGTTGTCCCGGCTCGTGCCGGTCGCCAGGTCGGCCAGGCCCCCCACGAGCTCGGCCTCCTCGAGGGCAGGGCCCAGCGCCGCGCACTCGGCGCGGATCCGCTCGTGGAGGGAGACGACCTGTCGGTGGACCGTCTCCGCGGAGGCGTGCGCACGGCCGGCGGCGTCGGCGTCGTGGCGCGCCTCGCGAGCCGCGCCCCGTAGCGTCTCGACATCGGGGACCTCCTCGGCCAGGGCGCGGCGTACGTCCTCCTCCGCGAGCACCGCGCGGGCCGTCGCCAGCTGCTGGTCGTGCTCCTCGACCACCGCGGCGAGCTCGGCGAGCTCGGCGCGTCCCAGCGACGCACCGGTGACGGCGTCGGCGTCCGCGAAGCCGTGCTGCTCGAGCGCCACCACCAGCTCTGCCGATGCCTCCTCCGCGTGGCGCCGGGCTCGCCGGATCTCCTCGCGGGCCGCGCGCGCACGCTCGACCAGGCGCAGCGCGGTGGCGTGCTCGTCCTCCTGGTGGGTGAGGGACTCGGTCCAGCTCCTGGTGTGCTCGCTCCAGGCCGCCACCGCGGACTCCGACCACGGCCCGTCGCCCTCCTCGGGCTCCTGCGCCGCGGTGGCCGGCGCGAAGGCCGTCGGTGTGCTCTCCGTGGGCAGCGGCCCGGGCTGGGGGCGCGGGCCCTGGGTCCGGTCCGTGGTCCAGACCCGGCACCCGCAGTCCCGGGCGTGGTCGTCGACGGCCCGCGCCATGCGGACGCACGTCGCTCGGAGGTCCTCGGTCAGCTGGGTGCCGCGGGTCGTCAGCTCCGCGTGCTCGCGTCGGGCGCGGGCCAGCGACTCCTCCGCCCGCACGAGGGCCGCCTCGCGCTCCGTCACCCGCTGGGCGGCGTCCTCGTGGCCCCGGCACAGCTCGTCGAGCCGTGCGTGCTCGTCCGAGAGGCTCTCGTGCCGTTCGCGCAGCTCCTCCACGCCCGCCCCCTCCGGGTCGAGCTCGGCCACCGTCGACCGCGCGACCTCGAGGCGGGATGCCGCCTCCTCACGCGCCCGGTCGGCCTCCTCGTGGCGGCGCGTGGCGGCGTCGAGAGCGTCGCGCGCGAGGTCGATCTGCTCCGTGGTCACCAGGCGTGCGGCACGGGCGGGCGCGGGGTGGTCGGAGGACCCGCAGACGGCGCAGGCCTCTCCGGGTACGAGCTGCCGGGCGAGCTCGCCGGCCATGTTGTCCAACCGGTCCTGGACGAGCTGCTGGTGCAGCTCGCGACGGTCCTGGGTGAGCTCACGGGCCCGTTGGGCCGCATCGACGGCGTCCCGGTGGACGGACGCCAGCTCGGCCACCTGCGCGTGCGCCCGCAGGGTGCGGGTGAGCCGCTCGAGCTCGGGGGAGACCTGCTCGCGACGCTCCTGCGCCGCCTCCGTCGCGGCCACCGCCTCACGGGCTGCGGCGAGCTCTTCCCGGGCGGCGGTGATCGCCTCCTGCCCTGCGTGGACCGCCTGCGTGCGACGAGTCGACTCGGCACGCAGCCCGGCCAGCTCCCGGAGCCGTCGCCGGGCACCCTCGACCTCGTGCCGTGCCGTCTCCAGCCCGTGACCGTCGGCCGTGGCCTCCTCCACCCAGGTCTCGAGGTCGACCTCGTCCAGCACGTCCGGGAGCGCGGCGGCGGCCTCCTCACCGGCGGTCCTCGCCCGCTGCACCGAACCGTCCGCCCGCTGCGCGGCCGTGACGAAGGGGAGGACCGCGGCGGCTTCGCGGCCGCGCGCGAGACGGTGGCGTCGTTCGGTGTGCGTCGCGGCCGCGTCCGCGAGCCGGTCCAGGACCGCCTGCGCCTCCCGACCACGACGCTGGAGATCCACGCGCCGGCGGGCGGACTCGAGCTGCTCGCGCAGCTGCCGGTCACGGCGGCCGGTGTGGTCGACGAGGGTCAGCAGCTCGCGGCTGTGGGCGCCGAGCGCGCTGTCGACCTCGTCCACGGCCGCCTCCAGCTCCGTCGGGGACAGCTCGCTCCAGGGCCGGTCCGGCTCCGGGGTGACCGCCTCGCTCCCGGAGAGCAGCTCGGTCAGGTGGACGACGTGGCCGGCGAGCCGCTCGCGGCCCCGCGCGACGTCGGCCTGGGTCCTCTGGCGCCGGTCGGTCAACCACGCCTCGACGCCGGCGTAGTCCGAGACGTCGAAGAGCCGCTCGAGCACCTCGCGGCGCACCTCGTCGGTGGCGTCCAGGAAGTCGGCGAAGTCGCCCTGGGGGAGCAGGACGACGCGGCGGAACTGCTCCAGCCCCATCCCGAGCAGACCGTCGAGCTCCTCGGCCGTCTCGTCGATGCGGGTGCTCACGGACCGCCACCCGCCGGCGACCCACTCGTCGAGCTCGACCTTCGCCGGGTCGGTGGTCGTGCCGGTGCCCCGCTTCTTCGGGCGCTCCCGAGCAGGGCGGCGGTGGATACGCAGACGACGGCCGGCGATGGTCAGCTCGAGCTGCACGCTCGTCGCGACGTCGGCGGGGGCGTGGTGGCTGCGCAGGCTGTCCGGTCGCCGGTCGCCCGGGACGCCGGCGTACAGGGCGAAGCACACCGCGTCGAGGATGCTCGTCTTGCCGGCGCCGGTCTGGCCGTGCACGAGGAAGAGCCCGGCGGCGCCCACGGACTCCAGATCGAGGTCGACGGTACCCGCGAAGGGGCCGAAGGCGCTGATCCGCAGCCGGTGCAGCCTCATGCGGCACCCCGGCGGCGACGCGGGTGGCGCCCTTCGTCGGAGCCGGCCCGCGTGGACTCCAGGGCCCTCTGGAGCAGGTCGCGCTCGGCCTCCGTCGCGCCGACACCGTGCCGGACGTCGTCGACGAAGTCGCAGCAGACGTCGAGGGGCTCGCGTCGCCCCACCCGGGAGGCATAGCTGCGGACCGGCAGCACCTGCCCCTCGGGCTCGAAGCGCAGGTTGAGCACGTGGGGGAAGCGTCGGGCCAGCCGCTCCAGCGCGCCGGAGGGTCGCAGCGGGTCGGTCAGCGTGACCTGGACCCAGGCGTCCTCGGCGGCGGTGTGCTCGGCGGAGGTGAGGACCTCGTCGAGCGTCCCCCGCACGAGGGCCAGCGGGCGGTGCACCGGCGCCGGGACGGTCTCGACGCGGGCCGTGCCGTCGGCGGCGAGGTCGACGAGCAGCGAGCCCTTCGTCTGGTGCGCCTCGCTGAAGGACATCGCCACCGGGGAGCCGCTGTAGCGCACCGTCTCGGAGACCTGCTGCCGTCCGTGGAGGTGACCGAGGGCGGCGTACCCCACCCCGTCGAAGGTCCCGGCCGGGACCACGCCCACCCCGCCGCTGGAGATGTCGCGCTCGGAGTCGCTCGTGGCGCCACCGCTGGCGAAGCAGTGCGCCATGACGACGCTGCGCGGCCCCCGGCCGGCCAGGTCGTCGCGGACCCGCTCCATCGCCGCACCGAGGACCGCCGTGTGCGTGCGGCGCTCGACCCCGAGGAGGTCGGTCACGGTGGCCGAGGCCGGCTCGAGGTAGGGGATCGCGTGGATCGCCAGGTCGTCGATGAGCACCGGGGTGCCGATCGAGGCCGGGTCGGTCCGGATGTGCAGCCCGGACCGGGAGAGCAGGTCGGCGGCGAAACCGAGCCGGATCGCCGAGTCGTGGTTACCGCTGGAGATGACGACCTGCGCGCCGGCGTCGATGACGCGTGTGACCGCGTCGGAGAGCAGCCGGACGGCGTCGGGAGCCGGCAGCGCCCGGTCGTAGACGTCACCGGAGACGAGCACCACGTCGACGGACTCGGACCGCACGAGCGCGACGAGGTGATCGATGTACTGCTCGTGCGCACCCTGGAGCCCGACCCCGTGGAACGAGCGTCCCAGGTGCCAGTCGGAGGTGTGCAGCAGGCGCATGTTCCCCACGTTATGAGGGGGCGCCGACAACCGCGTGGTCCGACACCCGGGCGGGCCGCGGTGGGCCCGCCCGGGCGCCCCGGCCGGAGGGTGGCCGGGCCGGCTACTCCGCGGCCAGCGCCTGCGCCGGTGCGACCTTGGCGGCCCGCCGGGCGGGCAGTACCGAGGCCAGCAGGCCGGCGAGCACGGCGACGAGTGCCACGAGACCCAGCTGCGTCCAGGGCAGGCTCGGGGTGACCGAGACGAACTCGCCGAAGAGCGAGCGCACCCCGGTGAGGCCGTAGACCGTCCCGAGCACCGTCCCGACGACGACGCCGGCGAGCGAGAGCAGCACCGCCTCGATCCCGAGCATCGCGCGCAGCTGTCCGCGCGTGAGCCCGAGGGCCCGCATGAGCGCGGACTCCCTGGTGCGCTCGATGACGCTGAGCGAGAGCGTGTTCGCGATCCCGACGACGGCGATGAGCACCGAGATCGCCAGGAGGGCCAGGACGAGGGCGAGGGCGACGTCGAGCGCCTGCATGTTCGCCGCGCGCACGGGCGCCCCGCCGCCGACCGACCCCTGGTCCACGCCGGCGCCGAGCTCCTTGATCCGGTCCACGGCGGTGGTGACGTCCGCCGAGTCCTCGAGTCGCACCAGGACGGCAGAGGTCGTCGGCCGGGCATCGAGCTTCGCCAGCGTCGCCGGCGTGACGAGCCAGGCGGTCTCGAAGGCGCCGTCGACCTCGACGGTCGCCGTCGTCGCGCCCCCGATGCCGCGCAGCCGGATCTCGTCACCGTTCGCGAGGCCGGCCATCTCGGCATCCTCCTCGGCGACGACGACCGTCCCGTCGTCCGCGGTCGGCAGGGCGGCTCGGTCGCGCACGACCTCCTCGAGGTCCTCCGGCACCGCGGCGACCGTCGCCTCGGTGCCGCCGGGCCCGGGGCCCGCGGCCGTCACGTCCGTGCCCGCGAGCCGCGTGCTGGCCGCCACGCCGTCGACCCCGTCGATCGCCGTCGCGGTCGAGTCGGGGACCTGCCTTCCCTCGACGACGACGTCGACGGGGTACTGGGAGTTGATGAAGTCGGTGATCGTCGTGCGAGCGGTGGCCGCTCCCACCGCCGTCATCGTCACGAGGGTGACCCCGACGAGCAGTGCGGAGGCGGTCGACGCGGCACGGGCGGGGTTGCGCACCGCGTTGTCGATCGCGAGACGTCCCGCCGCCCCGAACGGGCGGGCCGCGACGAGCCCGACGAGACGCACCACCCAGGGGACCATGACGGTGCCGACGAGCAGGATCCCCGTGAAGGAGACGAGCCCGCCCACGACGCCGATGCCGACCGAAGGGAGCTCACCTCCCGCGACGAGCGCGGCACCGCCGAGGAGGGCGAGCAGCGTCCCGCCGGCGATCCGCAGCCGTCCGCTGCGGCTGCGTGCGGTGATCGCCGCGTCGGGACGCAGCGCCTCCAGCGGGGCGACCCGGGAGGAGCGCAGCGCCGGTCGCAGGGCCGCGACGAGCACGACGAGGACTCCTGCGAGGACGGGCAGCCCGACGGCTCGCACGGGCACGGTGAGGACCAGCTCGGGCAGCGCGTCACCGGCCACGGCCGAGCCGGCCTGGACGAGGGCCCACGCGAGGCCGATGCCCACGAGCACCCCGACGACCGAGAAGGTGAGCCCGATGACGAGCGCCTCCACGAGCGAGCTGCGCACCACCTGGGCGCGGGTGGCGCCCACGGCCCGCAGCAGCGCGGTCTCCCTGGCCCGGCGGGCGAGGAGGATGGCGAAGGTGTTCGCGATGACGATCGTCGAGACGAAGAGGGCGATGACCGCGAAGGCGAGGAAGAAGGCCGAGAGGAAGTCCACCCCGCCGGTGAAGGCGGTGACCTGCTCGTCGGCGTGCTCGGTCGCGGTGCGGACCCGGGCATCCACCCCCTTCGCGGAGAGCGCGGACGCGATCGCGGAAGTCGCCGCCTCCTCGCCGCCGTCGGCGACGACGGAGATCTCGGACCACCCCTTCGCGCCGGTCATCGTGCTCACCCCTTCGGGGGTGGCGAAGACGGCGGGCGTGCCGCCGCCGTAGCGGGGGTCGTCGGTGACGTCGAGGACGCCCACGACCGTGGCCTCGGTGGGCCGGTCGGCCGTCCCCGAGGCGGGGGAGACCGGGACCGTGTCACCGACCTCGAGCTGGGTGCCGGCGGCGACGGTCTCGGAGAGCGCGATCTCGGTGGCCGCCTTCGGGGCGCGGCCCTCGACGACGGGGTGCGGGGCGAGCGTGGACTCGGTGGTGAACATCCCGAAGGACGGGTCCCCGGAGCCGCCGATGAGGCCGGAGCCGGTCCGCACGGGGTCGACGGTGTCCACGCCGCGGACCTCGGCCACCTCCTCGGCCACGTCGGCGGCCACCTGCTCCTCACCGGTCGGCGGCACGACCACGGAGGAGTAGGAGGCGTACTGGCCGGCGACCGCCTGGCGCATGGAGGCGTCCATCGTGCCGGTGAGCACGAGGGTCGCCGCGACGAACGCGACGCCGAGGACGACGGCGAGGCCGGGAGCGAGGAACTGACGGGACTGGTGGCGCAGCGAGGCGAGGGTCAGGGAGAGCACGCTCACTCACCCAGACCCTTCATGGCCTCGAGGACCGAGTCCTCCGTGGGGTCGGCGATCTCCCCGGCCACCCGGCCGTCGGCGAGGAGCAGCACCCGGTCGGCGTAGGAGGCTGCCCGCGGGTCGTGGGTGACCATGACGATCGTCTGGCCGAGCTCGCGCACGCTCGAGCGGAGGAAGGCGAGCAGCTGCGCCGAGGAGCGCGAGTCGAGCGCGCCCGTCGGCTCGTCGGCGAAGAGCACGTCCGGCTCGCTGACGAGCGCGCGGGCCACGGCGACCCGCTGCTGCTGGCCTCCGGAGAGCTCGCTCGGGCGGTGGTCGAGGCGGTCCTCGATGCCGAGGATCGAGGTGATGTGGCCCATCCGGTCGCGGTCGCTCGTCCGGCCGGCGAGCGAGAGCGGGAGCTCGATGTTCTGCCGGGCGGTGAGCATAGGCAGGAGGTTGAAGGACTGGAAGACGAAGCCGATGCGCTCCCGCCGCAGCAGGGTCAGCGCCTTGTCGGAGAGGCGGGTCAGGTCGGTCTCCCCGATGAGCACCTGCCCGCTCGTGGGGGTCTCGAGCCCGGCGAGGCAGTGCATGAGGGTGGACTTGCCCGAGCCGGAGGGGCCCATGATCGCGGTGAAGCGACCCGCTTCGATGTCGACGTCGACGGCGTCGAGGGCGGTGACCCCGGACCCGGCCGACCCGAAGGTCTTCGTCAGGGAGATGGTGCGTGCGGCCGCGCCCGGCCGGGTCGTCGTCGTGGGGTGCGGGAGCGTTGTCGTCGTCATGCCCACCACTCTCGCTGCGACGGCGGGGGCGGCGCATCGCACCGTGGTCTGGACCTGAGGGACGTCCGCGGCGTCCGCTACGACCTGCGTCGTACGTCCACGAGCCCGGTCTCGTGGGCCAGCAGGACCATGTGCACGCGGTCGCGCAGGTCCGCCTTGGCGAGGATCCGCCCGATGTGCGTCTTGACGGTCGCCTCGGCGAGGTGCAGGTCGCGCGAGATCTCGGCATTGTTCAGCCCGCGGGCGACCGCGGTGAGGACCTCGATCTCCCGCTCGGTGAGCCGCGCCAGACGCGGGTCGTCCTCCGGTGGACCGGAGGACGCGCCCGCGTCCGGGGCCACGAGCTGGTCCGCGAAACGGGCGACGAGGCGCTTGGTCGTGCTCGGGGCGATGACCGAGTCACCGCGGTGGACCACGCGGATCGCCGAGAGCAGCTCCTCGGGGCCGGCGTCCTTGAGGAGGAATCCGGAGGCACCGGCCTGGAGGGCGGCCCAGGCGTACTCGTCGAGGTCGAAGGTCGTCAGCACGACCACGCGCGGTGCCTCCGGCCCGGTGGCCAGCAGCTCCCGGGTGGCGCTCACCCCGTCCATCCGGGGCATCCGGATGTCCATGAGGACGACGTCCGCGGTGGTGGTCGCCAGCAGGTCGAGGGCCTCCCGACCGTCGGCCGCCTCACCGACGACGGACATGTCGCTCTGCGCGTCGAGGACCATCCGGAAGCCCGCCCGGACGAGGGACTGGTCGTCGACGAGGACGAGGCGGATGGGGTCCGTGCTCACGTGGTCTCCTCGGGAGCGGCGAAGGGGAGGTGGGCGCGCACACGATAGCCCCCGCCGGCAGCGGGGCCGGCCGACACGCTGCCACCGATGCTGTCGGCACGCTCGCGCATGCCGACGAGGCCGTGCCCGTCGCCGTCGTCGACGGCGGCCGCGCCCCGGCCGTCGTCGACGACCTCGACCTCCAGGGCCGCGCCGTCGGTGCGCAGGCGCACCCTGGCCGTGGCGTCGGGTCCGGCGTGCTTGATGACGTTGGTCAGCGACTCCTGGATGATCCGGTGGGCGGCCAGGCCCACCTCCCGGGGGACCGCGTGGGCGTCCAGATCACCGTCCTCGAGGGTGACCGGCACCCCGGACCGGGCGACCCGGTCGACGAGGTCGGGCAGGTCCGTGAGGGAGCCGGTGGGGGCGTACTGCAGGGTGTCCCGACCCCCTTCGTCCTCGGTGCGGAGCACCCCGACGAGGCGACGGGTCTCGGCGAGGGCCTCGCGGGCCGTCGTGCCGATGGTCCGGAGGGCCTGCTCGGCGCGGGCCCGGTCGAAGTCCTCCCCGTGGGCGGCGGTGTAGGCCGCGCCGTCGGCCTGCACGACGACGACGCTCAGCGAGTGGGCCACGATGTCGTGCATCTCGCGGGCGATCCGGGTGCGTTCGTCCTGCGCCGCGATCCTGGCCCGTTGGTCCCGGTCCCGGCGCAGCACCTGGTTCTGCTCCCGCAGCCGGGAGACGACCTCCTTCCGCTTGCGGGTCAGGTCGCCCCAGTACCAGCAGAGCAGGGCCATCCCGCCGACGTACATGCTGGCGAGGACCTGCCCGCTCAGGGTGAGGTCGGAGTAGGTGCGCCACGAGGCGACGGCGAGGACCCCGGCCAGCACGCACACGACGGCGCCGGCGAGGCGGATCCGCGGGCGGGTCGAGTAGCGGGCCACCGCGTAGGCCGACATGAGCGCCGCGACGTTCGACACGAGCGTGGTGTCCATGAGCGCCACCTGAGCCAGGTGGGCGGCCACGACGAGGGCGAAGGAGACCTCGGGCCGGGTACGCCGCCAGGCGAGCGGGATGACCTGGGCGCTGGAGAGGAGCGCGACGACGGCCACCGGCGTGTCGTCGATGCCGGACATGCTGACGATCGCGGCGGCACACGTCAGCGCCCACAGCACGGCGGCCAGGAGGGCGTCGATGAGCTGGACGTGGCTCTCCCACCACCGCCGGACGCGTGCTCGCAGGCCCTGGCGCTCGGGCGGATCGGTGGGAGTCATCACCCGGAGCGTAGGGACTGGCGCGACACCCCGCATCCGACCACGGTCTGATCCTGTCGCGATACGACGGTCATGGGTAGATTCAGGGCACCCACGGCAGGGGAGAGGTGTCCACATGGGCAAGGAAGTCGCCGCACAGAGCTACACGCGCGAGGAGCGGCAGCGGTACCGGGAGAAGGTCCACCAGGACCTCGACGTCTTCGAGCGCATGCTCGCCGAGCGGGCCTTCGACGAGGCGGTGCCGCTCACGGGCCTCGAGATCGAGCTCAACCTCGTCGACGACGGGTACCAGCCGGCCTTCGTCAACGACGACGTGCTCGAGGCGATCGCGGACCCGGACTACCAGACCGAGCTCGCGCAGTTCAACATCGAGCTCAACGTCGCGCCGAGGGCCCTGCCCGGGGACTCGGCGCTGCAGCTCGAGGCGACGCTGCGGGAGTCGCTCAACCGCGCCGAGGCCAAGGCCAACGCCTCCGGTACCGGCATCGTGCCGATCGGGATCCTCCCGACCCTGCGGCCCGAGCACTTCGAGGGGGAGTGGATCAGCCGCAACAACCGCTACACCGCGCTCAACGACTCGATCTTCTACGCCCGGGGCGAGGACGTGGTCATCGACATCGAGGGGCCGACGGGCGAGCGCCTGCACACCTTCGCCGACTCCATCGCCCCCGAGTCCGCGTGCACCTCGGTCCAGCTGCACCTCCAGGTCGGACCCAGCCGTTTCGCCGATCACTGGAACGCCGCCCAGACGGTCAGCGCCCCGCAGGTGGCGATCGCGGCCAACTCGCCCTTCTTCTTCGGGCGCCGGCTGCACGCGGAGACCCGGATCGCCCTCTTCGCCCAGGCGACCGACACCCGGCCGGTCGAGCTGAAGAATCAGGGGGTGCGACCGCGGGTCTTCTTCGGCGAACGGTGGATCACCTCGATCTTCGACCTCTTCGAGGAGAACGCACGCTACTTCCCGGCCCTCCTCGCGGAGGCGAGCGACGAGGACCCGGTCGCGGTCCTCGAGGCGGGTGGGACCCCGCTCCTGGAGGAGCTGAACCTGCACAACGGCACGGTCTACCGGTGGAACCGCCCGATCTACGACCCCAGTGACGGGCACCCGCACGTGCGCGTGGAGAACAGGGTGCTCCCCGCGGGGCCGACGATCGTCGACGTGCTGGCCAACGCGGCCTTCTACTACGGGGTCGTGCGCACCCTGGCGAACGAGGACCGGCCGGTCTGGACCCGCATGTCCTTCCCCGCCGCCCAGGCCAACTTCGAGTCGGCGGCCCGCGACGGGATGGAGGCGCGCCTCTACTGGCCCGGTCTCGGTGAGCTCGGGGCGGACGAGCTCGTACTGCGCCACCTGCTGCCGATGGCCCGCGAGGGACTGGCCGACTGGGAGGTCTCCCAGGACGTCATCGACCGCTACCTCGGCGTCATCGAGCAGCGCTGCACGACGGGGGTCAACGGCGCCGTCTGGCAGACCGAGTGCGTCCGTCGGCTCGAGGAGGGCGGGCTGGAACGCTCGGCCGCCCTGGCCGAGATGCTCGGCCGGTACACCGCCCACATGCACACCAACGAGCCGGTGCACACCTGGCCGCTGCCCTGATCAGGCGTTCCAGGTGAGGACGCACGGGTCCTCGCGGTGATGCCCGAGCACGGCGAGGTGACCGGCGTCGAGCATGAGCTGGGCGCCGACCCGCGGGGCCAGACGCAGCCACACCGCCGTCAGCACGCGCGAGGTGTGCCCGTGCCCGACGAGGCAGACATCGCCCTCGTGGAGAGCCGGTCGCACCCGACGGAGGACGCGGGAGGCGCGGGCGGCGACCTCCTCGACGGTCTCGCCGGGGGTCTCACCGGCCACCACGCCGTCGCGGAAGACGTCCCAGTCGTGGCCGAGCTCCTCGCGTACGGCCGCCGTGCTCCGCCCTTCGTACCCGCCGTAGTCCCACTCGCGCAGGTCCTCGTCGACCTCTCCGGAGAGCCCGGCGAGCTCGGCCGTACGTCGGGCCCGCTGCAGACCGGACGTCAGGATCACCCTCAGGTCGAGGTCGAGGGAGGCCAGCCGCCGGCCTGCCTCGCGTGCGGCGTCCTCACCGTGCCGGGTCAGGGGGAGATCGGTCAGGCCGGTGTGCCGCCCGTCGCGGCTCCACTCGGTCTCGCCGTGGCGCAGGAGGACGAGTCGACCGGTAGGTGGCGTCTGGGGTCCGGGCATGGGTCGAGGGTAGTCGGCAGGTCGTGCCACGATGGGGCGCACACCACGGACCCGTCGGGAGGCAGGGGCATGAGCGAGCAGGACGAGACCACCGGAGGCACCGGCCCCGGGCACCGCAGCGTCGAGCTGACCCGTCTGTCGAAGGGGCGCTACGAGGCGACGAACGAGCGCGGCGGCAGCATCGTCATCGGGGACGGCTCGAGCGATGACTTCACCCCCGTCGAGCTGCTGCTGGCCGCCGTCGCCGGGTGCAGCTCGGTGGACGTCGACTACATCACCAGCCGGCGGGCCGAGCCGGAGACCTTCACGGTGGTGGCCCAGGGGGAGAAGACCTCGACACCCGCCGACGGCAACCACATGCGCGACCTCGAGGTCACCTTCAGGGTGAGGTTCCCCGAGGGCGAAGGGGGAGACTCCGCCCGAGAGGCCTTCCCGCGCTCCGTGGCCCAGTCCCGCGACCGGCTGTGCACGGTCTCGCGCACCGTGCAGATCGGTACCCCGGTGGAGATGACGGCCGAGGACGTCTGAGACCTCCCGCGCGGGCGCCGTGGCTCATACGGTGGGGCCATGGCCACCTTCTTCGAAGTCCACCCAGACAACCCGCAGCAGCGCACCGTGGGCAAGGTCGTCGACCGCCTGCGTGAGGGTGCGCTGGTCGCCTTCCCCACCGACTCCGGCTACGCCCTCGGGGGGCGCCTGGACGACCAGACGATCAAGGACCGCATCCGCGACATCCGCCATCTCGACGACAAGCACCACTACACGCTGCTGTGCGCGGAGTTCAGCCAGCTCGGCCACCTCGTGCACATCGACAACTCCGTCTTCCGCGCGATCAAGGCCTCGACACCGGGCCCCTTCACGTTCATCCTCCCGGCGACGAAGGAGGTCCCGCGGCGCCTGCTGCACCAGAAGAAGAGGACGGTCGGCGTGCGCATCCCGAGCCACGCGCTCTCCCGGGCGCTGCTCGACGGCCTCGGCGACCCGATGCTCATCTCGACCCTGCTCCTGCCCGGTGAGGAGACGACCCCCACGTTCGGGTGGGACGTCAAGGAGGCCCTGGACCACCAGGTCGACATCGTCATCGACGCCGGCGAGGTGAGCACCGAGCCGACGACCGTCGTCGACCTCTCCGGTGACACCCCGGTCATCGCGCGGCGTGGGGCGGGCGACCCGGAGCTCTTCGAGTAGGGGCGGGTCCTCGACCCGGCTCGGCTCGAGGTATCACCGGTCGAGGTGTCTCGGCTCGCACGGACGAGCCGGGACACCTCGACCCGCGCGCCCCGGCTATCCCGCCCCGGCCACCTCGTCGCGGGCCGCCACGAAGGCCTCCACGCAGGTGCGCACGTCCTGCTCGCTGTGCGCGGCGGAGAGCTGGACGCGGATGCGGGCTCGCCCCTTGGGCACGACGGGGTAGGAGAAGGGGATGACGTAGACCCCGTGCTCGAGCATGCGGTCGGCGATCTGCCCCGCGAGCCGGGCACCGTCCTCACCGGGGAACATCACCGGCGTGATCGGGTGCTCGCCCGGCAGCAGGTCGAAGCCGGCCTCGGTCATCAGCTCCCGGAAGAGGACGGTGTTGCGGCGCAGGGCGCCCCGGGCCTCCTGCGAGCCCCGGGCGATCTCGATGGCCGTGAGCGAGCCCGCGGCCACGACGGGGGAGACCGCGTTGGAGAAGAGGTAGGGACGGGAGCGCTGGCGCAGGAGGGCGACGACCTCCGCCGGTCCGGCGACGTACCCCCCGCTCGCCCCGCCCAGCGCCTTGCCGAGGGTGCCGGTCAGCAGGTCGACGCGGTCGAGCACCCCGAGTGCCTCCGGGGTGCCGCGGCCCCCCTCCCCGATGAACCCGACGGCGTGGGAGTCGTCGACGAGCACCATCGCGCCGTACTCCTCGGCGAGGTCGCAGATCTGCTCCAGCGGGGCGAGGTAGCCGTCCATGGAGAAGACCCCGTCGGTGACGACGACGGTGCGGCGGGCCCCCTTCGCCTCCTCGAGACGGGCCCGCAGGTCGTCCATGTCGGCGTTCTCGTACCGGTACCGCTTCGCCTTGGACAGGCGGATCCCGTCGATGAGCGAGGCGTGGTTGAGGGCGTCGGAGATGATCGCGTCCTCCGGCCCGAAGAGGACCTCGAAGACGCCTCCGTTGGCGTCGAAGCAGCTGGAGTAGAGGATCGTGTCCTCGGTGCCCAACCATTCCGAGAGGGTGGCCTCCAACCGGGTGTGCAGCTCCTGCGTGCCGCAGATGAAGCGGACGCTGGCCATGCCGAAGCCCCACTCCTCGAGTGCGCCCCGGGCGGCGGCGAGCACGTCGGGATGGTCGGCGAGACCGAGGTAGTTGTTGGCGCAGAAGTTGATCGCCTCGGTCCTGGTCGTCGTGATGTGCGCCTGCTGCGGGCTGGTCAGCTCTCGCTCGTCCTTCCACAGGCCGTCGTCGCGGATCTCCTGCAGGGTCGCTGCCAGCTCGTCCTCGAACGCGTACATGCTCAGCTCCAATCCATGAGGACCTTGCCGCAGTCACCGGAGGCGGCCGTGGCGAAGGCCTCCTCCCACCGGTCTGCGGGGTAGCGGTGGGTGATGACCGACGAGATCGCCTCGCGCAGCGTCGCCGACGTCGAGAGCATCGCGCTCATCTTGTACCAGGTGTCGAACATCTCCCGGCCGTAGACGCCCTTGATCGTCACCATGTGGGTGATGACCTTGCCCCAGTCGACGGGATAGGGACCCGACGGGAGCCCGAGCATGGCGATCCGGCCGCCGTGGTTGAGGTGGTCGAGCATGTCGGTCACCGCCGGCGGCGCACCGGACATCTCGAGACCGACGTCGAAGCCCTCCTTCATCCCGAGCTCGCGCATCGCCTCCCCGAGGTCCGACGTTGCCGCATTGACGAGCAGGTCGGCGCCCGCGGCCCTCGCGAGGTCCAGTCGGGCGTCGGAGAGGTCGGTGATCGCGACGTAGCGGGCGCCCACGTGCCGGGCGACGGCCGCCGCCATGATGCCGATGGGGCCGGCCCCGGTGATGACCACGTCCTCGCCGGCCAGGGGGAAGGAGAGGGTCGTGTGCACGGCATTGCCCAGCGGGTCGAAGAGCGCCCCGAGGTCGGGGTCGATCGACGCGTCGTGCACCCACGCGTTGGTCGCCGGGAGCACGACGTGATCGGCGAAGGCGCCGTCCCGGTTCACCCCGATCCCGACGGTGTGGATGCACAGGTGCCGTCGCCCCGCCCGGCAGTTGCGGCAGGCGCCGCAGACCAGATGCCCTTCGCCGGAGACACGGTCACCGACCGCGACCCGGGTCACCGAAGGACCGACCTCGACGACCTCGCCGTAGAACTCGTGACCGACCACCTGTGGCGTGGCCGGCACGGCCGACGCCGCCCAGTCGTCCCAGTCGAGCAGGTGCAGGTCCGTGCCGCACAGCCCGGCCCGCAGCACCCGGACCTTCACCTCGTCGTCGCCGGTGCTCGGTTCGGGCACCTCCGTCAGCTCCAGGCCGGCCCCCGGTCGGGGCTTGACCAGCGCTCTCATCCGTACTCCTCGTCATCGTGACTGTGGTCACCGTCACCGTGACCCTAGTAGTCTCGGGCGCGTGCGCACCGCCGTCGTCGCCTCGTTGATCTCCCTCGCGCTCGTCCTCGTGGGGGCCCTCTCGGCCCGTCCACCCACCGCGAGCGCGGCCCCGCCGGAGAACCCGTGGCTGGGGCAGCGGGTGATGGACATGGCCCACTCCGGCGGTGAGGACGAGGCGCCGATGAACACGCTGTACGCCTTCGAACGGGCGGCGGGGCTCGGCGCCGACATGCTCGAGACCGACGTCCAGCTCACCGGCGACGGCGACCTGGCCGTCATCCACGACGCCACCGTGGACGACAGCACCGACCGCACCGGGCGGGTCGATGCGTACACGATGGACCAGCTGCGGGCGATGGATGCCGCGTACTGGTTCGTGCCGGGCCGCAGCACCGTCCACGACGACCCCGCCGCCGAGTACCCCCTCAGGGGCGCCCGGACGGCGGAGGTCGAGGTCCCGGGACACACGCCGAGCGACTTCGGGGTCCCGTCCCTCTCGGACGTGCTGGCCGCCTTCCCGGACATGCCGGTCAACATCGAGATCAAGGGCAGCGGCACCGAGGAGTCCTACCTGGCCTGCGCCCGGGAGCTCGCCGCACAGCTGAACGACTCGGGCCGGACCGACGTCATCGTCGGCTCCTTCTCCGACGAGGCGTTGGCCCTCTTCCACGAGCTGGCGCCCCAGGTGCCCATGTCCGCCGGGCAGGAGGCGATGACGGCCTACTTCCTCTCGGGGACACCGTTGCCCGAGGGGGTCGTCGCGCTCCAGATGCCGATCACCTTCTCGGGGCTGCGGGTGGTGACCAGGGACTTCGTCGACCGGGCGCACGCGGACGGCTACGCCGTGCACGCGTGGTTCAGCGGCAGCGCCCCGGACGACGCGGCGACCTACGCCGAGGTCCTCGACACGTGCGTCGACGGCGTCATGCCCGCCAAGCCCTCCGTGCTGGAGGAGGTCATGGCGGAGAAGGGCATCGAACGCCCCACCCCCGGCGGGACCCCGCCGCGACCGGAGTGCGCGGGGGAGCCGGAGCCCACCGCCCCCGAGCCCACGACCTCCGAACCCTCCGGCCCCGAGCCCACGACCTCCGAACCGACGACCTCCGAACCGACGGTCGCCGATCCCTCGGCGCCGGAGCCCTCGGGCAGCGAGACCGAGCCGACGAGCGATGCGCCGAGCACTCCGGAGCCGACGACGTCCGGGCCCACGGACGGCGAGGCCACGACCACCGGTCCGGACGCGAGCGCGTCCTCCTCGAGGACCGCCCCGACGAAGGGGGAGGAGGCTCCCCCTTCGTCCACGGAGCCGGAGCGCCCGGCGGTGGTCCAGACCGACGGGTGGTGAGCCCGCGGCCGGATTGGGCCGGTCGAGAGCGGGTAGCACCCGGGCCATGCGAGTCCTCGTCATCGGTGGTACCGGCAATGTCGGCGTCGCGCTGCTGCGGCGGCTGAGCGCAGACCCGACGGTCGAGCGCCTCGTCGTGGCCTCACGACGGCCCCCACGGGCGCTGCCCGGGGACCCGGAGTGGCGCCGGGCGGACCTCGGCTCGATGCTCCCCCCGGACCTGCTCGAGGACGTCGACACGGTCGTGCACCTCGGGTGGCTCATGCAGCCGACCCGGGCGCCGAGCACCACGTGGTCGGTCAACGTCGGGGGCACGGTCCGGCTCCTGCGGGCGCTGGAGGGCTCCTCGGTCACCACCCTCGCCGTCGCGTCCTCGGTGGGCGCCTACTCACCGGCGCACGGGGCCGCGCAGGTCGACGAGTCCTACCCGACGCACGGCGTCCCGACGAGCGCCTACAGCCGTGAGAAGGCCTACGTGGAGCGGCTCCTCGACGTCTTCGACCGCGACCAGACCGGAGTACGCACCGTGCGGGTGCGCCCCGCCTTCACCTTCCAGGCCGCCGCGTCGGTCCAGCAGCGTCGGCTCTTCGCCGGCCCGTTGGTGCCGGGACGGGCCGTGGCCCGGCACGGGGTCCCGCTCGTGCCCGACCCCGGTGGGATCCGGATGCAGCTCGTGCACGCCGACGACGTGGCGCAGGCCTACCACCTCGCGATCGCCGACGACCAGGCGCGCGGTGCCTACAACATCACCGCGCCCGGCACCGTGCAGATGCCGGACGTGGCGGCCATGCTCGGGGGGCGCAGCGTGCGGGTGCCCCGGCCGATCGCCCGTCGGGCCCTGCACGCGGCCTGGGCCGCGCACCTGACCCCCGTCTCCCCGGGCCTGCTCGACCTGCTCCTGTCCGTCCCGATGATGACCGCCCAGCGAGCCCGGTCCGACCTCGGCTGGGCACCCAGGTGGACCGGCCGCGAAGCGGTCCAGGACTTCCTCGCCGGGCTGCGCTCCTCCGAGGGCGCGCCCACCCCGCCCCTCGACCCGGCGACCAGCGGCCCCCTGCGTGCTCACGAGCTCGGCACGTCCGTGCGGGACCGCCCCTGACCGCCTGTCCCTCGATTGCCTCCTCAGATCACGGGTAGGCCGGGGAGGCACCGATCCCGAGCGAAGGGGGACGCCGATGCGCGCCCTGACCTGGCAGGCGCCCGAAGAGGTCGCCGTCACCGACGTACCCGACCCGCACCTCCAGCAGCCCACCGACGCGATCATCCGGGTGACGTCCAGCGCCATCTGCGGGTCGGACCTGCACCTCTACGGCATGCTCGCCCCCTACCTCACGGCGGGCGACGTCCTGGGCCACGAGGCCATGGGCGTCGTGGAGGAGGTGGGATCGGAAGCCGGCGGACTGCGGCCCGGGGACCGGGTCGTCGTGCCCTTCAACATCTCCTGCGGTGACTGCTGGATGTGCCGGCGCGGGCTGCAGTCCCAGTGCGAGACCACCCAGGTCCGCGACCAGGGGATGGGCGCGGCCCTCTTCGGGTACACGAGCCTCTACGGCTCCGTACCCGGCGGCCAGGCGGAGTACCTGCGGGTGCCGCAGGCGCACTACGGTCCCGTCGTGGTCCCGGACAGCGGCCCCGACGAGCGCTACCTCTACCTGTCGGACATCCTCCCCACGGCGTGGCAGGCGAGCCGCTACGCGGACGTGGGCCCCGGGGACACGGTCCTCGTGCTGGGTCTCGGCCCCGTCGGCCAGCTCGTCAGCCGGATCGCCCGGCACCACGGGGCCGAGCGGGTCCTCGCCGCGGACCTCGTCGGCGAACGACTGGAGGAGGCCCGACGCCACGAGGTCGAGACCTTCGACCTGCGTCACGTCGACGACCTCGCCGCCGCGGTGGCCGAGGCGACCGACGGTCGCGGCGCGGACCGGGTCATCGACGCGGTCGGGATGGAGGCCCACGGCAACCCGGTCGTGGAGCGGGTCGCCGGACTGACCTCCCGGCTCCCCGGTCCGATCGCCCGCGCAGCGATGGAGCGCGTCGGTGTCGACCGGCTGGCCGCACTCACCTCGGCCATCGACTCGGTCCGGCGCGGGGGCACGGTCTCCCTCTCGGGGGTCTACGGGGGCAGTGCCGACCCGATGCCGCTGCTCCAGATGTTCGACAAGGGCATCACGGTGCGCATGGGCCAGGCGAATGTGCGCCGCTGGACCGACGAGCTGCGTGACCTCCTGCTCGAGGGCGACCCCTTCGACGTCGAGCGGCTGGCCACCAACCACCGACCGCTGGAGTCCGCTCCGGAGGCCTACCGCACCTTCCGTGACAAGGACGACGGATGCATCAAGGTCGTCCTGCACCCCGAGGCGGCGTGACCCGCTCGGCGAGGACCATCACCTCGACGTGCTCGGTCTGGGGGAACATGTCGAAGGCGCGAGCGGCCACCACCTGGTGCTCCGGCAGCCGCCGGAGGTCGTCGGCGAGGCTGCGCGCCCGACAGCTGGAGTAGAGGATGTGCCGCGGTCCGGCCCGGGTGAGCGCCTCGCAGAGGTCGACGCCCAGCCCGCGACGGGGAGGGTTGACGATGACGAGGTCGTGCTCCACCTGCGTCACGACGCGAGCGTCCCCGACGACGAAGGCGGCGCGCTCCCCGGGCATACCGGCGGCCCGGGCGGCACGGGTCGCCCCGGCGACCGCCTCCTCCGAGATCTCCACTCCGAGCACGCGCGTGGCCGGCCCGGTCGCCCTGACCGCGGAGAGCGCGAAGCCCCCGATCCCGCAGTAGAGATCGAGGACGGAGCGCGGGGCGATGCCGGCGACCCAGTCCCGCGCCTGGTGGTAGAGCGCGGCCGCGACCTCGCTGTTGGTCTGGAAGAAGCCACCCGGCCCCAGGTCCAGCTCCAGGTCGGCCAGCCGCATCGGGAGCGAGGCGTGCTCGCTGAGCACGATCTCCTCCTCGCCCTCGAGGACCGCCTTGTGCTCGGGCTGGATGTTGACCGAGAGCACCCGGAGGTGGGGGAGCGCCGCCCGAAGACCCGGGAGGCCCCTGCGCACTCGTGGCAGCTGGCCGGGTGAGCGGAGCACCACGCGGACCATGATCTCCCCGTCCGGGGAGGCGGTGACGATGAGGTGCTTGAACTCCCCGGTGCGCCGCGAGACGTCGTACGGCACCAGCCCCCACGCGGCCACGGCCCGGGTCAGGGGGCCGAGGGCGCGGGCCAGAGCGGGCTCGTAGAGCCCGCAGTCGCTCAGGTCGACCCCCTGCCAGGAGGCATCGAGGATGCCGAAGGTCGGGGCCTCCTTCGTGCCACCGACGGCGAGCTTGGCCTTGTTGCGGAAGCCGGCCTCGGCCCCGGCGAAGGGGGAGAGCCACGCCTCGCGCGGGACGACGGGCGAGAGGAGGTCCTGCGCTCGTCGCTCCAGGCGGGCGACCTGCTGGGTGTGGGGCTCACCCATGAGGCCGCACGAGCGGCACTCGTGCGCGTCGAAATGAGGACAGTGCACCGCGGAATCCTACGCCGCCGCCAAATCCGCCGCCTTCTCACCCGGCACATCGCGCTTTTTGGCCGTACGGTCGTGATCGTCCCTGTTGGCACAGCAAGGAGCACACCGAATGAATGTCTTCGAAGACACCGACTGGGGGTCCCTCATCGGGAAGGCGGTCGCAGCGATCGCCATCCTCGTGGTCACCTGGATCCTCGCCGCGGTCATCAAGTGGGCCTTCTCGAAGTTGGCGACGAAGTTCCCGGCTCTCCAGAAGGCCGGGAACGACGGTCAGAGCATCGGGTCGACACTCGGGTCGATCGCCTCGTTGCTCGTCTGGCTGCTCGGACTCGTGGCGGTCCTGCAGGTCCTCGGCCTGAACCAGGTGCTGGCCCCGATCCAGAGTCTGCTCGATGGCGTCCTGGGCTTCCTGCCCAACCTCATCGGCGCGATCATCGTTTTCGTCGTCGGCGCCCTACTCGCCAAGGTCGTGCGTCAGCTCGTCGAGACCGCGCTCGGGGCGCTGCCCTTCGAGAAGTGGATGAGCAAGGCCGGCTCCACGGCCGGCCGGGTCACCGGCACCGCGACCGGCCAGACGCCGCCCCCGCCGCCTACCGGGCAGCCGGCGGCCCCGACCGGTGGTGGCTCGCCCGCCTCCGCCATCCCGCGGGTGGCGGCCACGATCCTCTACGCGCTCATCATGATCGTCGTGGCGATCGCCGCCCTCCAGGTCCTCGGGATCGAGTCCATCGCCCGTCCGGCCTCGCAGATGCTCGAGACGATCTTCACGGTCATCCCGCAGATCGTCGCCGCCGGGCTGCTGCTGGCGCTCGGTGTCTTCATCGCCCGCTTCGTCGCCGACATCGTCACGCAGGTCCTCGAGGGTGTGGGTCTGGAGCGCTCGATCGCCAAGGCCGACGTGCTGCCGGCCGACACCAAGGTCGTCCCGGTGATCGTCAAGGTCATCCAGATCGCGATCGTGCTCTTCTTCGCGGTCATGGCCGCTCAGCTGCTGCGCTTCCCGCAGATCTCGCACTTCCTCAGCGAGGTCATCGAGCTCGGTGGCCGGGTCGTCTTCGGCGGCGCGATCATCGCAGCCGGTGTCTTCATCGCGAACCTGCTGGCACGGATGATCTCCGGGACGGCCGCGACGATCATCCGGTACGCGACGATCATCCTCTTCGTCGCGATGGGCCTGAAGTACATGGGCATCGCGGACTCGATCATCGAGCTCGGCTTCGGCGCACTCGTCGTCGGTGGTGCCGCCGCCGCGGCGCTGGCCTTCGGGCTCGGTGGCCGCGACGCGGCCGCTCGCCAGCTGGAGAAGATGTCGGCGAAGGCCGACGTCCAGCGGGCGACGGGGCAGGGCGACCAGCAGCTCTGACCCGCGACCACAGCGAAGGGCGGGCGCCGGGTCATCCCGGCACCCGCCCTTCGTCGTGGCTCAGCCCTTGGTGAGGAAGGCCGCGGACCGCTCGCGCATCTCCACCTTGCGCACCTTGCCGGTCACCGTCATCGGGAAGCCGTCGGTGACGTGGACGTAGCGCGGGATCTTGTAGTGGGCGAGCTTGCCGGTGGCGAACTCGCGCACCTCGTCGGAGGTGAGGGAGTCGTGGCCGGGCTTGAGCACGACCCAGGCCATGAGCTCCTCGCCGTACTTCTCGTCGGGGACGCCGATGACCTGCACGTCCGAGATCGCGGGGTGGGTGTAGAGGAACTCCTCGACCTCGCGCGGGTAGACGTTCTCACCGCCACGGATGACGAGGTCCTTGATCCGCCCGACGATGTTGACGTAGCCGGCCTCGTCCATCGTCGCGAGGTCGCCGGTGTGCATCCAGCGCGCGCCGTCGATCGCCTCGGCGGTCTTGTCCGGCTCCTCCCAGTACCCGAGCATGACGCTGTAGCCCCGGGTGCACAGCTCACCGGCCTCGCCGCGGGGGAGGGGCACCCCGGTCACCGGGTCGATGATCTTGGTCTCGATGTGCGGCATCGAGCGGCCCACCGTCTCGGTGCGGCGTGCGAGGTCGTCGTCGACCCGGGTCATCGTCGAGACGGGCGAGGTCTCGGTCATGCCGTAGGAGATGGCGACCTCGCCCATGTTCATCTCGGCGACGACCCGCTTCATCACCTCCACCGGGCACGTGGAGCCGGCCATGATGCCCGTCCGCAGGCTGCGGAGGTCGTAGTCCGCGAAGTCGGGCAGACCCAGCTCGCCGATGAACATCGTCGGCACCCCGTAGAGGGAGGTGCAGCGCTCGTCGACGACCGCCTGGAGGGTCGCCGCCGGCTCGAAGGAGGGCGCGGGGATGACCATGCAGGCGCCGTGGGAGGTGGCCGCGAGGTTGCCCATGACCATGCCGAAGCAGTGGTAGAAGGGCACCGGGATGCAGATCCGGTCCTCCTCGGTGTAGCGGATCATCTCCCCGACGAAGTACCCGTTGTTGAGGATGTTGTGGTGGCTGAGCGTGGCCCCCTTCGGGAAGCCGGTCGTACCGGAGGTGTACTGGATGTTGATCGGGTCGTCGGGGCTCAGGCCGGCGCCGCGCTCGGCGAGCTCCTCGTCGCCCACCCCGCTGCCGGCCGCCACGAGCGCGTCCCAGGACGCGTCACCGATGTAGACGACGTCGGTGAGGGCGGGCAGCTCCGGGCGGACCTCGTCGATCATCGCGCGGTAGTCCGAGCTCTTGTGGGACCGGGCGCTGACGATCATCCGCATGCCCGACTGCCGCGCGACGTAGGTGAGCTCGTGCGAGCGGTAGGCGGGGTTGATGTTGACCAGGATCGCCCCCATGCGGGCGGTCGCGTACTGCAGGATCGTCCACTCCGGGCAGTTGGGTGCCCAGATGCCCACCCGGTCGCCGGCGGCGACCCCCTTCGCCATGAGGCCCTTGGCCAGCGCGTCCACGTCCGCGAGGAGCTCCCGGTAGGTCCAGCGCCGTCCGGAGGGCGCGTCGACGAGCGCCTCGCGATCGCCGTGTGCGGCGACCGTGCGCTCGAGGTTGGCGCCGATCGTGTCACCGAGCAGGGGGGTGTCGGAGACTCCCGAGGTGTACGAGGGCAGGGACGGGGCGGTCATGTTTCCTCCGGGGGTGCGTCGTTGCGATGCCTCACACGATGCCATGGAGGCCGGGTGGCATGCTCGCCCCATGGACTCCTCCGCCCTGACCATCCGGCACGCCACCGACGAGGACTGGGAGGCGATCTTCCCCTTCTGGTCGGCGATCGTCGAGGAGGGGCGGACCTACGCCTACCCCACCGGGCTCGGCTCCGAGGAGGCCCGGCGGTTGTGGATGGAGGAGCCGCCCGGGTGCACCGTCGTCGCGACGGTGGACGGTGCAGTGCTCGGCAGCGCGAAGATGGGGCCGAACCGCCCCGGGCATGGGTCGCACATCGCCACCGCCTCCTTCATGGTCGACCCGACCCGACGGGCGAAGGGGGTGGGCCGGGCCCTGGCGGAGCACGTCATCGCGTGGGCCGGGGAGGAAGGCTACGCGGGTATCCAGTTCAACGCGGTCGTCGAGACCAACGAGAGCGCGGTGCGGCTGTGGCACTCCCTCGGGTTCGTGACGGTCGGGACCGTGCCCGGGGCCTTCCGGCACCCAGAGCACGGCCCCGTGGGGTTGCACGTGATGTTCCTGCCGCTGGGGGAGTGAGGCCGGGTCAGTCGAGGTCGCCGACGAGCACGGCCTCGGCCTCCTCGCGGCTGTGCTCCGCGGTGTGCCCGCCGCCCAGGAAGCGTGAGCCGCCGACGAGGACGAGCACCCCGACGAGCACGGCGGCAGCGCCCATCCAGAAGGGGGCGGCGTGCCCGATCTCCTCACCGAGACGACCGGCCGCCCACGGCGCGACCGCACCGCCGGAGAAGCGCACGAAGGAGTAGGCGGCCGAGGCGACCGGGCGCTCGACCGGGGCGGCGCCCATGACCGCCTCGGTGATGAGGGTGTTGTTGATGCCCAGGAGCGCACCCGCGGCGACGATGCCCACGACGAGCACGAGGCGGTCGTCGACGAAGAGCGCCATGGCCGCCAAGTCGAGCGTGAAGAGGAAGAGGGCGCCTACGGTCGCCGGGACGGTGCCGACGCGCCGCTGGAGCCATGGCGCGACCCAGACCGAGCACAGCGCGAGCATGAGGCCCCACCCGAAGAAGATCCAGCCCACCTGCGAGGCGCTCATGTCGAGCGGGAAGGGCGCGTAGGCGAGCAGCGTGAAGAAGCCCATGTTGTAGAAGAGGGCGGTCAGGGCGACGGTGAGCAGACCGGGGTGGCGCAGGGCGCGAAAGGGGTCGGCGAGCGAGGTGCGATGGCCGCTCGGCGGGGTCGGGGGCAGCAACCAGACCGTGACCGCGAGGGCGATCGCCATGAGCACGGCGACACCGAAGAAGGGGGCCCGCCACGAGATGGAGCCGAGCTGGCCGCCGACGATCGGTCCGACGGCGATGCCCAGGCCGAGCGCGGCCTCGAAGAAGACGACCGACTGCCCGACCGTGCCGGCCGAGGCCATGACGATCGTCGAGAGCGCGGTGGCGACGAAGAGGGCGTTGCCGAGGCCCCAGCCGGCGCGGAAGCCGACGATCGTCCCGATCGAGTCCGAGGCCCCCGCGAGGGTCGAGAAGACGATGATCAGTGCCAGCCCGCTGAGCAGGGTGCGCTTGGCGCCGATGCGCGAGGAGACCACGCCGGTGACGAGCATGGCCAGACCCATGACGGCCATGTAGCTCGTGAAGAGCAGGGAGGTCTGGCTGGGGGTGGCGCCGAGCTCGTCGGCGATGGGCTTGAGGATCGGGTCGACCAGCCCGATGCCCATGAAGGTGATGACGCAGGCGAAGGCGACGGCCCAGACGGCGCGCGGCTGGCGCCAGGGTGATCCGGCGGGGGCGTGACTCGTGCTCATGCGGGGGCGGTGGTTCCTTCCGTGGTGTCGAGGACCTCGCGCAGGACGCGGACCGCGGTCGCGAGGTCCTCGGTGGTCAGGTTCGGGTGGGCGGTGACGGCGGCGGCGACGGCCTCGGCGTTGCGCCGACGGACGACGCCGAGCGCCTCGCGCCCGGCCTCGGTGCTCGTCACGAGCGTGGCCCGGGCGTCCGAGGGGTCGGGCTCCTTGGTCACCCAGCCGCGCGCGACGAGCGTCGCGACCGTGCCGGACATCGTCGGCTGACGGGTGCGGTCCAGCTCGGCGAGCCGACCGACACCGGTGGGGCCGTGCTCGTCGAGGAGGGAGAGCACCCGGACGCCGGCCGGCGGGGTGGAGTGGATGTGCCGGCGCGAGGCCCGGACCAGCCGGGCGGCCTGGATGACGAGGTCGCTGCTGAGGGGCAGCACGTCGGAGTCGCTCACCCGCCCA
>CAYSGN010000005.1:0-67683 GCA_964430615.1 uncultured Janibacter sp.
GGGTCTTCGTGATGAAGGTGAACGAGCGGTCCTCGTAGACCGTGATCTCGACCGGCACGACGTTGCCGCGCATGTCCGCCGTGGCGTCGTTGTACGCCTTGACGAACTCCATGATGTTGACGCCGTGCTGACCCAGCGCCGGACCCACCGGCGGGGCCGGGGTGGCCTGACCCGCCTGGATCTGCAGCTTGATGTAGCCGGCGACCTTCTTCTTGGGGGGCATGCGGTGTTCCTACTTCCTGGTTGTGGGCCCACGCCTACGGGCGATGACCCGGTTGCATCGGTATTCGGTTACAGCTTCGCGACCTGGTTGAAGCCGAGCTCGACCGGGGTCTCCCGGCCGAAGATGGAGACGAGGACCTTGAGCTTCTGGGCCTCGGGCAGGACCTCGGAGATCGTGGCCGGCATCGTCTCGAAGGGGCCCTCCATGACGGTGACGGACTCGCCGACCTCGAAGTCGACGTCGACCGGGGCCGCCGGGGTCGCGGCACCGGCGGCGGGGGCACCGGTGGCCGCCGCGGCGGCGGGCTTCTCCAGGTCCGCGGGCTTGAGCATGGTGAAGACCTCGTCGAGGCTGAGCGGGACCGGGTTGTGGGCGTTGCCGACGAAGCCGGTGACCCCCGGGGTGTGGCGCACGGCGCCCCAGGACTCGTCGGTGAGGTCCATGCGCACGAGCACGTAGCCAGGCATGCGCGGCTGCTTGCGCACCTTCTTCTGCCCGCCCTTGATCTCGGTGACCTCGTCGATGGTCACGGCGACCTCGAAGATGTAGTCCTCCATGTCGAGGTTCGCGATGCGCGTCTCGAGGTTGTGCTTCACCCGGTTCTCGTACCCGGCGTAGGTGTGGATGACGTACCAGTCACCGAACTTGCCGGCGAGGTCGTCCTTGAAGGCCTGCACGGGGTCGGCGGTGTCCTCGGGCAGCAGGTCGCCGTCCTCGTCGACCGTCGCGGGGCTCTCCTCGGCCGGCGCCTCGTCGGCCAGGTCGGTGTCGGCAGGGGCCTCGTCGACGGGCTCGGCGGTCTCGGCAGCGGGCTCGGACGCGACGTCCGGGGTCGCCTCGACCGCGGCGTCCTCGACGCTAGAGGTGCCCTCGGCCTCGATGGACTCGGGGGTCTGCTCGGACATGACCTGATTCCTCACTTCGACGTACTGACAGCAACGGCGCGCAGCGCCCGGACCTACGGCAGGTGGCGGCTCAGCCGCCGAACACCCAGAGCATCGCCCGGGTGAGCACCCAGTCCAGCCCCGCCGTGATCGTCATGACGAACGCCACGAAGACGAGGACGACCGCCGTGTAGTTCAGCAGCTCCGACCGGGTCGGTCGGACGACCTTGCGCAGCTCGTCGAGGACCTGGGCGATGAACGCCCCGATCGCACGGAAGAACCGGGACACCGCTCCGCCCTTCGCCTGGCCGCGCCGCGACTGGGTCGGCTGCGCTCCGAGCTGGCTCACGTCGTCTCTCATCTCATCCGGGTCCACCACGGCTGCCGGCGGGTGCCGTGCAACGCAGGGCAGGAGGGACTCGAACCCCCAACCGCCGGTTTTGGAGACCGGTGCGCTACCAATTGCGCCACTGCCCTTCGGGACGCCGCGTTGGGCCGGCCTCCCGGGTCTCGACCGACCGAACCGATGGCGTGCGGGCACGCCGGATAGTTCGGCCGGAGTCAACCAAGGGACAACTGTACGTCACGGACGGCGCACACTGCGAACTCGACCGGGATGGAACACTGGGAGGGTGACTGCGCCGACCGAAGCCCGTCCCCTGTCCGACCTGTCCGCCGAGGAGCTGAGCGCCCTCGCGAGCGCCCAGCGCGAGGCCCACGCCGCGCACCGCGCGAAGGGCGCGAGCCTGGACCTCACCCGCGGCAAGCCCAGCGCCGCGCAGCTGGACCTCTCCGACGCACTCTTCTCCCTCCCTTCGTCCACGACGGACCGCTCCGGCACCGACGTGCGCAACTACGGCGGGCTCTCCGGCCTCGTCGAGCTGCGCGAGATCTTCGCCGAGCTCCTCGGGGTGCAGGCCGAGCAGCTCGTGGCAGGGGGCAACTCCTCGCTGACGATCATGCGCGACGTGCTCGTCGACCTGCTCCTCTTCGGCTCCGTGGACTCCCCGCGGCCGTGGGCGAAGGAGGAGAAGGTCACCTTCATCTGCCCCGTCCCCGGGTACGACCGGCACTTCAGCCTGCTCGAGGAGCTGGGCATCGAGATGGTGACCGTGCCGATGCACCAGGACGGCCCGGACGCCGAGGCGGTCGCCCGCATCGTCGCCGACGACCCGTCGGTCAAGGGCATGTGGATCGTGCCGACCTACGCCAACCCGACCGGTGCCGTGTGCTCGCAGGAGGTCGCGAGCCGGCTCGCCTCGATGCCCACGGCGGCACCCGACTTCAAGATCTTCTGGGACAACGCCTACGCGGTACACCACCTCACCGAGCAGGAGACCAAGAGCGCGGACATCCTCTCCCTGACCTCCGCGAACGAGAACCCGCACCGGGCCTTCGTCTTCGCCTCCACCTCGAAGATCACCTACGCCGGGGCCGGGGTCGCCTTCCTCGCGTCCTCGACCGAGCAGGTGTCGTGGTACCTCGCCCACCTCGGGAAGGGGTCGATCGGGCCGGACAAGGTCAACCACCTGCGCCACGCCGAGCTCTTCGGGGACGCGGAGGGCGTGCGCGAGCACATGCGCCGGCACCGCGAGATCCTCGCCCCGAAGTTCGCCGAGGTCGACCGGGTGCTCACCGAGCGTCTCGGAGGGCGCGGGGTCGCCACGTGGAATTCGCCCACGGGTGGGTACTTCGTCAACCTGGACGTGCTGCCCGGCACCGCGTCCCGGGTCGTCGAGCTGGCGAAGGAGGTCGGCCTGTCCCTGACCCCCGCTGGGGCCTCCTTCCCCTACGGGAAGGACCCGGAGGACACGAACATCCGCCTGGCCCCGACCATGCCACCGATGTCCGAACTGACCGAGGCCATGGAGGTCGTCGCCACGTGCGTCCTCCTGGCCGCCACCGAGAAGCTGTCCGCGACGACGCCACGGGAGTGAGCAACGCATGACGGAGCAGAACGAGAACATCGACACCGACCTGACGAGCTACAGCGTCGACGACGAGGACCAGCTCCAGCCTGAGGACACCCTGACCGGGACCGGGCGGGAGTCCGACCCGGACGCCCTCGACACGAGCTACTCGCCGCCGGACTCACCGCGTGCCTCCTACGCGCACGGCACGACGGCCGAGGAGCAGGCCGAGGGCGAGACCATCGACGAGCGGATCAAGCAGGAGGTGCCGGACCCGAGCTCTGCGGCCGGCGCGCCCGAGAACGAGTCCGGTCTCGACGAGCCCGACCCCGGCGAGGGCGACCCCGACGCCGTCCCCGACGACGCCGAGCAGCTCGACGACGGCGAGGTCGGCGATGCACGGGCCGGCCGTCTCGTCGCGGACGACGAGGGCGCCCACGACGACACCGAGGCCGAGACCTGGGGCCGGGACGTCGGCATCGACGGTGGCGCCGCCTCCGCGGAGGAGGCGGCGGTGCACGTCGTCGACGGCGAGGAGGACGAGGCCTGAGCGCCCGAGGACGGGACCTGCGGGCGCTGCCCAAGGCCCACCTGCACCTGCACTTCACCGGCTCGATGCGGGTCGAGACGGTGCGGGACATGGCGGCCGGGCACGGCCTGCGTCTGCCCGAGGTGCTGCGCGGCGGCTACCCGCCCCGGCTCTCGGCGGCCGACGAGCGGGGGTGGTTCCGCTTCCAGCGCCTCTACGACGCGGCCCGGCACTGCGTGCGCGGCGAGGCCGACATGCGGCGCATCGTGCGCGAGGCGGCCCTGGACGACGGCGCCGAGGGCTCCCGGTGGCTGGAGATCCAGGTCGACCCCACCTCCTACGCGCCCTTCGTCGGCGGCATCACCCCGGCCCTGGAGATCGTCCTCGACGAGGCCCGCCGGGTCAGTGCCGAGGCCCCGCTGACCGGAGCCGCGCGGGTCGGTGTGGTCGTGGCCGCCAGCCGCACCCGGCACCCGCTCGAAGCCCGCACGCTCGCCCGGCTCGCCGCCCGGCACGCCGGCTCGGGCGCCGGCGAGGTGCTCGGCTTCGGCCTCTCGAACGACGAGCGACGAGGGACTACCCCCGACTTCACCAAGGCCTTCCAGATCGCCGAGCGAGCCGGCCTGGCCCTCGTGCCGCACGCCGGTGAGCTGCTGGGGCCAGACGCCGTGGCCGAGACCCTCGACGCGCTGCGCCCGGACCGGCTCGGCCACGGGGTGCGCAGCGTCGAGGACCCGGCCGTGCTCGAGCGGGTCGTCGAGGGTGGGGTCGCGCTCGAGGTGTGCCCCGGGTCGAATGTCTCGCTCGGGGTCTACCGGCAGCCGCCGGAGGTGCCCCTGCGCCACCTGCTCGACTCGGGCGCGGTGATCGCCCTCGGCGCGGACGACCCGCTGCTCTTCGACTCGCGGCTGCTCGACCAGTACGAGGCGGCCCGCCACGTGCACGACCTGGACGACGCGCAGATCGCCGAGGTGGCCCGCCGCTCCTTCCGTGCCAGCCGCGCCCCGCGCGAGCTCGTCGACACCGCGCTGGCCGACATCGACGCCTGGCTGGCCACCCCCGCCCCCTGAGGTCCCGTCCACGCGGCGACGTCGGAGCTGCCGCTCCTGCCTCTCGGCTCGGCTCAGAGGTGGTGGCCGACGAAGACCGGCTCGTTGACGAGCGTGACGCCGAAGGCCTCCTCGACGCCGTCGCGGACCTCACGGGCCAGGGCGGCGACGTCGGCGGCCTTCGCGTCCCCGCGGTTGGTCACCGCGAGGGTGTGCTTGCTCGAGAGGGCGGCGGGCCCGGGCAGGCCGTGCCCCTTGCCGAAGCCGGCCTTGTCGATGAGCCAGGCCGCACTCGTCTTGACCATCCCCTCACCCGCGGGGAAGGTCGGCGGGACCGGCCCCTGCGGGCCGAGACGCTCTGCGGCGCGCTCGCGCAGCGCATCCATCCGGTCGGCGGGCAGGATCGGGTTGGTGAAGAAGGAGCCGCAGCTCCACGTGTCGTGGTCGCCGCCGTCGAGCACCATCCCGCGAAGGGAGCGCTGGGCCAGCACGGCCGCACGGGCGTCGGCGAGCGGCACCCGCTCGCCCTGCTCGACGCCCAGCTGCCGGGCGAGGTCGGCGTAGGCCACGGGGGCGGACAGGCCGTCCGTCCCGAGGCGGAAGGTCACCGCGAGGACGACGTGGCGGCCGGTCTCCTTGAACACCGAGTGGCGGTAGGTGAAGCGGCAGTCGGCGTTCGTGAAGGTCACCCGGGTCTGCTCCTGACGGTCCCAGGCGGCGACCTCGGTGATCGTCTGGGCGACCTCCTGCCCGTAGGCGCCGACGTTCTGCACCGGGGTGGCCCCGGCGAGCCCGGGGATGCCGGAGAGGGCTTCGATGCCGGACCACCCCTCGGCGACGGCACGGGCGACGACGTCGTCCCAGACCTCGCCCGCGGCCACGCGCACCTGCACGAAGTCCGCGCCGGAGGAGACCACCTCGATCCCCCGCAGGGCGACCCGCACGACGGTGCCGGGGAAGCCGTCGTCGGCGATGACGAGGTTGGAGCCCCCGGAGAGCAGCAGCAGGGCCTCCCCCGCGTCGTCGGCGCTCCGGACGGCCTCGATGACCTCGTCCTCGGTCCCGGCCGTCACCAGGGTCGCGGCGGGGCCACCGACCCGCATGGTCGTCAGCGGCGCCAGCGGAGCGCCGTGCTCGATCTGCACCATCAGTCGAGCTGGGCGATCGCGCGGCACCGGCCGAGGACCTTCGCACCCTCGCTCGTCACGGTCAGCTCGACCGTGACGCGGCGCTGCTCGGCGTCCAGGTCGCTCACCGTGCCCGAGACCTCGATGCTCGAGCCGCCGTCGTGCGGGACCGGGACGGGCTTGGTGAAGCGGGTGCCGTAGTCGACGATCCGACCGGCGTCGCCCACCCAGTCGCTGACGACCCGCACAGCGGCCCCCATCGTCCACATGCCGTGGGCGATGACGTCCGGCAGGCCCACGGACCTGGCCGTCGCCTCGTCCCAGTGGATGACGTTGCGGTCGCCGGAGGCACCCGCGTAGTGGATGAGGGTCGCCCGGGTCACGGGAACCGTCTGCGTGGGGAGGCTCTCCCCTTCGCGCACGTCCTCGAAGCGGCGCACGGTCATGCTCACTCCCCTCCTCGCACGACGATCGTCGAGCGGCTCGTGGCGACCGGCGCGTCGTCGACGTCGATGATCTCGCTGCGCATGGTCACCATCTGGTGGCCACCTGCTCCCCGGATGGCGTCGATGTGCAGGACGCCGCGCAGCTCGTCGCCGGCGACGATCGGGCGGTGATGGGTGAAGCGCTGCTCACCGTGGACCACCCGCGAGTAGTCGACCCCCGCCTCCGGGTCCGCCACGAACTGGCGGTCGGTGCGCTGTCCGGGGATGACCGCGAAGGTCGGCGGCGCCACCAGGTCCGGGTACCCGGCGGCACGGGCCGCCTCGACGTCGCGGTGGATCGGGTCGCTCGCCCCGACCGCCTCGGCGAAGTCGCGGATGTGCTCGCGCCCCACGGAGAAGGCGGGGGTGGGCGGATAGGTCCGCCCCAGGAATTCCTCGTTCACGGCCATGCGCGTCAGTCTAGGGAATGCCCTGCGATCCTCCGCGCCGGAACGACGATGCCGCGGCCACCGAGCACGGTGCTCGGCGACCGCGGCGTCGTCAGCGCGGAGGGACCTCAGCGGGTCTCGCGGTGCGGGGTGTGCTTGCGGCACCGGGGGCAGAACTTCGCCAGCTCCAACCGGTCGGGGTTGTTGCGGCGGTTCTTCTTGGTGATGTAGTTCCGCTCCTTGCACTCGGTGCACGCCATGGTGATCTTCGGACGGATGTCGGCGCTCTTCGTGGCCATGGCTCGAACCTGCTCTCAGACACTTCTCGGTGGTACTCGCCTGGCGCCGGGCTGCGCTGGGCGGGAGGTACGTGGTGCCGGTGCCCACCTCGGTGGTCGCCAACACATCGACGCACAAGATTAGTCCACGGTGGGCGCCCGGCCGAAATCCTGGGACCTGACTGGGCGCACACCGTGGTCGTCCGTAGCGGGAGAGGGACTCGATCCCTCGACCTCACGATTATGAGTCGTGCGCTCTAACCAGCTGAGCTACCCCGCCTCGGGTGGCCGACCCACGATGCTCGTGGACCGAACCAGAGCCCCCTGTCGGAATCGAACCGACGACCTTTTCCTTACCATGGAAACGCTCTGCCGACTGAGCTAAGGGGGCGGGTCCGCCGTGGCCTGGGCCGCGGTGGATGACCTCGGGAGAGATTACACGTAGTCCTCGCCGAGGGCGAAATCGGGCGCGCGTCAACCCTCGAGCTCGGCGACCGGACGGTCGGTGAAGGGGTCGATGCCGGTACCCGCCCGTACCCGCTCGACCCAGTCCGGCGCGAACCAGGTGCACTTCCCCGGGTGCTCCGGGAAGCAGACCTGGATCCACGAGACGAAGACCAGCTCGGCCCAGTCCGAGATGAAACGCATGCGGACGCTGCCCTCGTCGGTGCGCAGGAGCATGTCCACGGTCGAGGGGCCGACCCACTCGATGGTGTCGACGTCTCCCCAGCCCCAGATCAGCAGGCCGTGGCCCTGGGTCTCGACGTAGAGGCCGTGCGTGCTCACCGTGGCGACGCCGTAGGGGAGGAAGTCCATCCAGCGGTGCTGGGCATCACGCTTGGCCCTCCTGGCGCCGGCCAGGTTCACCGCCAGGTTCCCAGGACGGCTCCGGTCCCGAACGCCATCCCCTGCCGGTTCGCCACACCGGTGAAGACCATCGGCACCTCGGAGGGCGCGTAGGTCCCGTCCCCGGGGGCGTCCCAGACCAGCGCGCGGCAGGTCCCGGAGGGGATCATCCACTCGGGGTCGCCGATGCTGGGCCGGACCGGTCGCAGCATGTGCGGCTCGACGAGCCGGAAGTCCTCCCGGGTCAGCGGCGCACCGGAGTCCATCTTCTTCTGCAGCGCGAGCGCCTGCAGGATCACGATGTCCGCGTTCGACAGTCCGTGATCACTCGACGGCGCGACCATGTCCCAGCCCCCTCACAACGGTCCGACCGATGGCGCGGCGAGGCTATCAACGGCCCCGCGACGCGTCGACCCGTCCCGACCAGGGGGCCGGCGACCGGCGACTCACCCGAGCAGGCCCTCCAGCCTCGCGCGCAGGGCGGCGGGGATCGCCGTGGGCCGGCGCGTGGCACCATCGACGAAGACGTGCGCGGACGTGGCCAGGGCGACGAGGGCCTGATCGCTCTGCCGCACGAGCGCGCACTCCCAGCGCACGCTCGAGCCACCGACCCTGGTGGCCCGCAGCCCGACCTCGAAGACGTCGGGGTAGGACATCTCCGCGAGATAGCGGCAGCCGGTCTCGGGGATGAGGTTGATCGTCCCCGCGTCCTGGGTGACGTCGAAGCCGTTGGCCTTGAGCCAGTTGTTGATGGTCGTGTCCATGACCGAGTAGTGCACCGCGTTGTTGATGTGCCCGAACTGGTCGTTGTCGCTCCAGCGGGTGGGCACGGTGACCCAGTGGGGATAGGCGGCGCGGTCGAAGGAGTCAGTCACGGGGCTCATCCTGCACCGGCGTGCCGTCGGGCCGCCAGAGGCCGGAGCTCCCCCTGCGATGACTGCCAACGAGATGCGTGTCGACGATGCCGACGGCCTCCATGAGCGCGAAGGCGGTCGTCGGGCCGACGAAGGAGAAGCCGCGCGCCTTGAGGGCCGTGGCCATGGCCACGGACTCCGGTGAGGTCGTCGGGACCTCCTCCACCGTCCGCGGCGCCGGAGTGCGGTCGGGGCGGAAGGACCAGACGAGACGCGGCAGGCCCCCTTCGTCTCGGAGGCTGACCGTGGCGGCGGCGTTGCGGATCGTCGCCTCGATCTTGGCCCGGTTGCGCACGATGGCGGCGTCGGCGAGCAGGCGCTCACGGTCCCCGTCGTCGTAGCCAGCCACCCGGTCGGGGTCGAAGCCGTCGAAGGCCGCGCGGAAGGCCTCCCGCTTGCGCAGGATCGTCGCCCACGACAGTCCGGACTGGAAGGCCTCGAGGCTCAGCCGCTCGAAGAGCCCGCGCTCGTCGGTCACGGGCATGCCCCACTCGGTGTCGTAGTACTCCCGCAGCAGCGCACCGTCGACCCCGGCCCCGGCCGCCCACGGCGGGCGTGCCAGCCCGTCCTCACCCACGATCAGGTCCACACCCGCATCCTGGCACCCGGCGCCGACAGGCCTGCGGAGGGCGGGACCACCCCGCACGCCCCCGGGCCGCCCGGCACGCCGGTGGACGACGCGAGCCCCGGCCGGGTTCCGGCGCGGGGCTCGCGTGCACAGACGGTGGCAGGTGCAGGATTCGAACCTGCGTAGGGATAACCCGACGGATTTACAGTCCGTTTCCATTGGCCACTCGGACAACCTGCCGTGTGCGCATGGAACGATAGCAAGCCAACCCGGTCACGGAACAATCCGACCCGAGAGGAACGTCCAGGACATGGCCAGCAGCAGCTTCGACATCGTCAGCAAGGTCGACCGTCAGGAGGTCGACAACGCGCTGAACCAGGCGGCCAAGGAGGTCGCCCAGCGCTACGACTTCAAGGGCGTCGGCGCCTCCATCGAGTGGAGCGGCGAGAGCATCGTCATCAAGGCCAACTCCGCCGAGCGGGTCCTGGCGGTCCTCGACGTCTTCCAGAGCAAGCTCGTGCGCCGCGGTGTCTCGCTCAAGAGCATCGACTTCGGCGACAAGGAGCCCCGGCCCTCGGGCAAGGAGTACGTCCTCTCCGGCCCGACGAAGGAGGGCATCGACCAGGAGAACGCGAAGAAGATCTCGAAGATCATCCGCGACGAGGGTCCGAAGGGGATCAAGCCCCAGATCCAGGGCGACGAGCTGCGGGTCACCGGCAAGTCCCGCGACGACCTCCAGGAGGTCATCGCGCTGCTCAAGGGCAAGGACCTCGACGTGGCGGTCCAGTTCGTCAACTACCGCTGAGCCTCCCCCGGGCGCCGGCCGGGCCGGCCGCCCGGGACCGTCAGGTGCGCAGCTCCCTTCGCAGGATCTTGCCGGTCACCGTCTTCGGCAGCTCGTCGATGATCTCCACCTGCCGCGGGTACTTGTAGGCCGACAGCCGCTCCCGGCAGTGGCCGATGAGCTCGTCGGGTGTCGCGGTCGTCCCGGCGCGCAGGCTGACGAAGGCCTTGACGGTCTCACCGCGCTTCTCGTCCGGCACCCCGACCACGGCCGCCTCCAGGACGGCGGGGTGCTCGGCGAGCACGTCCTCCACCTCCCGGGGCCACACCTTGTACCCGGAGGCGTTGATCATGTCCTTCTTCCGGTCGACGATGAAGATCCAGCCCTCGGGGCTCATGAACCCCACGTCGCCGCTCTTGAGCGAGCCCCCGGGGATGCCGGCCGCGGTCTCCTCCGGCTTGTTCCAGTAGCCGGCGACGACCTGGGGCCCCTCGGCCATGATCTCGCCGACCTCCCCCAGCGGCAGGTCCTCCCCGTCGTCCCCCTGGATCCGCACGACCGTGGAGGGCACGGGCACGCCGACGGAGAGCGCCCCGGACGTCTCGTCGACCGGTGATGCGGCGCCGAAGGGGGTCAGCGTCATGGGGCTCGTGGTCTCGGTGAGCCCGTAGGCGTTGTGCACCTGGCGGCCGGTCGCCTCGTGGAAGGCCCGCTCCGCGGTCGGCGATATCGGCGCGCCTCCGGAGTAGACGGAGCGGAAGGACGCGAAGTGCTCCTCGGTGAAGTCCGGGTGCGCGAGCAGGGCGTTGAAGGCCGTGATCGCCCCGATCGTGTACGTGGGGCGGTGGCGCAGGAACTCCTCGAGCACGACGCCCGGGTCGAAGCGGTAGGCCAGCACCAGCGGCATCGGCGCGAGGAGGCTGATGGCGATGTGCCCGATGAGCCCGGTGATGTGGAAGAGCGGCGCGATGCCGAAGACCGAGCCTCCGGGAGCGAAGCGGGCACCGTCCCGGTAGACGCCAGCGGTGAAGACGACGTTGCGGTGGGTGTTCATCGCCCCCTTCGGCACCCCGGTGGTCCCCGAGGTGTAGGTGAGGAAGGCGACGTCGTCCGGCCCGAGAGCGGCCCTCGGGGGCGCCTGGCCGCGATGCTCCTCGATGAAGGCGCTCAGGTCCTGCGTACCCTCGTGCCGCACCCGCTCGACCCCGTCGAAGAGGCCGCGACCGTGCTCCGTGTGGTGCTCCAGCTCACTCGTCGTGAGGACGAGCTGCACCGGGGAGTCGGGGACGACCTGCGCGGCCACCTCCCCGTAGAGGCTCTCCAGGGAGACCAGGACCTTGGCGCCCGAGTCCTCGAGGAGGTAGGTCAGCTCGCGCTGCCGGCTCATCGGGTTGATGGAGACGAGGATGCCTCCGGCCTTCCACGTGGCGAGCACGGCGATGACGAACTGCGGGACGTTCTGGAGGTACACCGCGAGACGGTCTCCGGCGACGAAGCCGTTCGCCGCGAGGCCGGCCGCGAGCGCATCGCTCTGCTCGTCGAGCTCCCGACGGGTGAGGGAGCCGTCGAAGTAGGTGATGGCCGCCCCGTCCGGGTCGGCCTCGAGACCCACCCGGAACATCTCCAGCCCATTGGGGTGGGAGATCTCGATGCGCTCCGGCAGGTCGCCGTAGAGCGCCAGCCACGGCTTGTCGTCGTAGACGGACATGCGCGTGGCCTACTTGATGACGACCGGGTTGACGGGCGACCCGCTGCCCTGCGCCACCTTCAGCGGGGCCGCGGCGTAGAAGACCTCGTAGCAGCCGTCCTCGGCGCAGTCCGCCGCCAGCTCCTCCAGGTCGGTCAGCTCGGTGAAGGCGACCCCGAGGTTGCGCATGAGGGCGTTGTGCAGCACGAGCGCGGCTCCGCTGTCGGGGTCGGTGGTCACCTCGTTGGCGATGGTGTCGGTCACGAGGTTGGGGATCTCCATGTCGGCGAACCACCGGACGAGCTCCGGGCTGTAGACCAGGCCCGGCTCGCAGAAGTCCTCGTAGAAGGCGTCACCGAGCTCGAAGAAGAGCTGGAGGTAGTTCGTGCGGATGAGCAGGATGTCGCGCTTGCGCAGCTCGACGCCCTGCTGCTCCGCACATGCCTGGAGGTCCTCGTGGGTGAAGGTCTCGGCGGACTCGAGGCTCTCCTTGCCGCGGAAGCGAGCCATGTCCAGGAGCACCGCCCGGCCGACGATCCCTCGCTCGGCGATCGGCTGGACACTGGCCTTCTCCATACCGCCGACGGTGGTCCGGGCGTCGAAGCCGTTCCACAGCTTGCCGTCGTACCAGACGTGGCCGAGCGCGTCGTACTGCGTGGACCCCTGGAGGAAGCACTCCATCTTGTCGTCGGCGTAGTGCAGCCCGCCCGGGAACTGAGGAGCATCGTCGCCGTCCCAGGTCGCCTCGTCCATGATCTGGGTGCGCACGGCAGGCTTGCGGCTGGGCCAGACGGGGTCGCCCTTCGGGTCGCCGATGAGGCGTTGGACGGCGAAGACCTTGCCGGACCTGATGAGTCCGGCGGCGGCGATCACCTGCTCCGGCCCCAGGTAGTTCAGGCTTCCGACCTCGTCCTCCGGACCCCACTTGCCCCAGTTGGACGGGGAGCCCTCGAGCAGGTCGGTCAGGTCGGGCGTTGCGTCGGTCATCGTGCTCCTCCTTGAGCGTGCGGGACGCAGCACCTCCCGAGCACTCGGTCGGTGCCGTGCAGGTGATCTCCACCGTGGCCCGTGCGGCGACGGGTGTCAACGGTTCGCGGGTGGGGCGCGCACGCCGCGGCGACCGCCGACCCAGGGGCCGCTCGGCTCAGCGCACACCGGCGGTGGCCGCGTCCGGTGCCACGACCGGCCCCTCCCGGTCGTGGCGGACGAGCAGGACGCGCAGCAGGGGCACGCAGGCGAGGCCGAGCGCGGTGGCCGCGACGAGCACCCACAGGCCGGAGGACGGCGAGCCGGTCGCCTTCTCGGTGAGCCCGAAGGCGTAGGGACCCACGAAGGCACCCGTGAGGCCGATCGTGTTGACGAAGGCCAGACCGGCCGCAGCAGCCACCCCACCGAGCCGGGCCATGAGCACCGACCAGTAGAGCGGCTGCACGCCGACGATGAAGAGCATCGTCAGGCTCAGGATGATCATCTGCGCGACGGGGTCGCCCACGGCGATGAAGAGGAGGGCGCAGACGATCGCCGCGGCGGTCGTGATGCCGATGAGGGGGACCTCGGCTCCGGGGGCGCGCCGCAGCACCCGCGGGATCACGAGGACACCGATCACGGCGCCGATCCCGACGACACCCGAGATGAGTCCGATCATGAAGCTGTCGGTCACGTGCATCGCCTCGACGATCGACGGCACGAAGAAGACCACGCCGTAGGTCGCGATCTGGTTCATGAAGTAGATCGCGGCGACGGTGAGCAGGAAGGGCTTGGACATCGCCTGGCGCACGATCGCGCCGGGCCGCCCGACGTGCGGCTCCTGACCGACGGCGCGACGGGTGAGCTCGGCGGCCTCGTCCTCGTCGAGCCACGTGGCCTTCGCCGGCGAGTCGGGCAGCGTGAAGAAGATGTAGATGCCGAGCAGGACGGTCGGGATGCCCTCGAGGACGAAGAGCCACTGCCAGCCGTGCAGGCCGGCGAGGCCCTCGAGCTTCATCAGCGCACCGCCGATCGGGTTGGCGACGATGAAGGCGACCGAGGACGCGGTGAGGATGAGACCGACGACGGTGGCGCGGTCCTTCTGCGCGAACCACGTCGTGATGAGGTACATGATCCCCGGGTAGAGGCCGGCCTCGGCCGCACCGAGCAGGAGCCGCAGGACGTAGAAGACCGTCGGGCTCGAGACGAACATCATCGCCATCGTCAGCAGACCCCAGGTGACGGCGATTCGGCTGATCCACACCTTCGCCCCGATGCGGTGCAGCACGAGGTTGCTCGGGACCTCCAGCGCTGCATAGGTGACGAAGAAGAGCCCCGCCCCGAGGCCGTACGCCGCAGCGTCGATCCCGGCGTGCAGCTCGAGCGAGGACTTGGCCAGCCCGACATTCGTCCGGTCGACGAAGGCCATGAAGTAGGCGGCCATGAGGAGCGGCACCAGCCGCACGAAGGCCTTGCGCGTCGCTCTCGCGTGGACCGAGTCCGACATCGTCGTCGGTGAGGTCATGGTGAAACTCCCCTGTACTTGAAGGATGATTCAAGTTATCTTGAACCTGCATTCAAGTTGTGTCAAGGATCACCCATCCACCGGACGGAGACACCGATGACGACCACCCCGACCACCGTCGCCGACCTCCCCTTCGCCGGGGCCGCCACCCACGGCAGCGCACCCGCGCAGGCCTCGCGTCGCGAGGACGGCTCCTGGCCCACGACCTCGTACGCCGAGATGGCGACGGCCGTCGACGAGCTGGCCCGTGGCCTCATCGCCCTCGACGTGCAGCCCGGCGACCGCGTGGCGCTGCTCGCCGACACCCGCGCCGAGTGGGCGCAGGTCGCCTACGCCGTGGCCGCGGCCGGCGGGGTCCTCGTCCCGATCTACGCGACGAACAGCCCGCAGGAGTGCCACTGGGTCCTGCAGGACTCCGGTGCGCGGGCCGTCGTCTGCGAGGACGCCGGCCAGGTCGCCAAGATCCGGGAGGTCACCGCCGACCTCGACGCCCTCGAGCACGTCCTGTCGATCGAGCCGGCGGAGGGCGTGGAGGACCTGGCCGCCCTGCGGGAGCGCGGTGCAGGCATCACCGAGGAGGCGCGGTCGGCGCGCACCGCCGAGGTCGCCCCGAACGACCTCGCGGTGATCATCTACACCTCCGGCACGACCGGCCGGCCCAAGGGCTGCATGCTCACCCACGACAACCTCATGTCGTGCGCCCGTCAGACCGCCGAGCTCGACATCGTGACGAGCGAGGACTCGACCTACCTCTTCCTGCCCCTGGCGCACGTCTACGCCCAGACGCAGAACTTCACGGCGCACGCGCTCGGCGGCTGCACCTACTACGCCTCCGAGGGGCCGGCCCAGGTGATGCGCGACCTCGCCGAGGTGCGGCCGACCTGCTTTCCCTCGGTGCCGCGCATCTACGAGAAGGTCTACGCAGCCTTCGCCGGGGCACCGCGCACCGAGGAGGTCCTCGCCCGGGCGAAGGGAGCCCTCGGCGGGCGCATCCGCGTCGCCATCAGCGGCGCCGCCCCCATCGCCGGGGAGATCCTCGAGTTCTTCCACGCAGCGGGCGTCCCCGTCTACGAGGGCTACGGGCTGAGCGAGTCCACCGCCTTCGGCACGGTCAACCTGCCGGACGCGACCCGCATCGGCACCATCGGCCGGCCGATGCCCTTCGGCGAGGTCCGCATCGCCGAGGACGGCGAGATCCAGATGCGCGGGCCGCACATCTTCGCCGGCTACTGGCACAACGACGAGGCGACGGCGCAGACCTTCACCGAGGACGGCTGGCTGCGCACCGGCGACCTCGGCGAGATCGACGCCGACGGCTACGTGCGGATCACCGGCCGCACCAAGGACATCATCATCACCGCAGGCGGCAAGAACATCGCACCGGCCGCCTTCGAGAACGAGCTGCGGCAGTCCCCCTTCGTCTCGCACGTCGTCATGCACGGCGACCGGCGCCCCTACCCCGTCGCGCTCATCACGCTCGACCCCGACCACGTCGTGCCGTGGGCCCGCGAGCAGGGACTGCCCGAGGACCTCGACGCGCTCCGCGAGGACCCGACGCTGCGCGCCCGCCTCCAGGAGGAGGTCGACGCGGCCAACAGCCACCTCGCCCGCGTCGAGCAGGTCAAGCGCTTCGCGGTCCTGCCGCGCGACTTCTCCCCCGAGACCGGCGAGCTCACCGTGACGCTCAAGCTGCGCCGCTCGGTCGTCGAGGACCGCTACCGGCAGGTCCTCGACGACCTCTACGCCCAGGAGTGAGTCACCCGCGGCCGACGGTGATCGGAAGTGACTCGCTGGTAGGACGACCACTACGGATGTCGAGTCCGGCGAGATCCCCGATTTCCCGGGGTGCCGTGATCGGCGAGGGCGGCGACATGGTGTCGTACCCGCGAGTAGCTCACGGCGGACCGCAGGAGTGAGTCACCCGCGGCCGGCGACCACCTCGTCGGCCCGGGCGAGCAGCTCGGCCTTGCGGATCTTGCCGGTGTCGGTGAGCGGGAAGGCCTCGACGACCTCGACGGTCGGCACCTTGTAGACCGCCATCCGCTCCCGGGCCCACTCCTCGAGCTCGGCGGCGGTGAGGCGAGCGCCGTCGCGGACGCTGACGAAGGCGACCGGACGCTGCCCCGTCTCGACGTCGTCCGCGGGGACGACCGCGACCGAGGCGATGTCGTCGTGACCGGCGAGCATCATCTCGACCTCGGCCGGGAAGACACTCATGCCGTTGACCTTGATCATGTCCTTGGTCCGCGCCAGGTAGTGCAGGCACCCGTCGTCGTCGAGGTAGCCCGTGTCGCCGGTGTGCAGCCACCCGCCGCGCAGCTGCTCGGCGCTCGCCTGCGGGTTGCGCCAGTAGCCGGTCATGATCGAGGGGCTGCGCAGGAGGATCTCCCCCGCCGTGCCGAAGGGAACGGGGTCGCCGCTCTCGGGGTCGACGACGACCACGTCGGTACCGGGGACCGGCAGCCCGCAGAAGACCGGCTCGGTGAGCAGGTCGTGGTCGCCGTCGTGGAAGCCGTAGGGGACGACGTCGACCGTGTGGCTCTCGGTCATGCCGAAGGAGCCCTCGCGCAGGATCGACCCGGCACCGACGACCTCGGCCCAGCGGTGGCGCACCTCGGGCGTGAGCTTGCGGATGAAGGACATCGCCATCGGCGCGGTGAAGGAGGTGAGGTCCCGCTCGGCCAGCCCGGGCAGGTCGAGGATGTCGAGATAGCTCTCGACCGTCGCGGCGGTCGTCGTCACGCGGTACCGCTCGACGAGGTCGACGACGGTGGCGGCGTCCCACCGCTCGAGGAGGACGGTCGTGCCACCCATGACGAGCGGGATGAGGATGCCCAGGTCCTCCCCCGCGATCCAGAAGACGGGGATGAAGCACAGCGAGACGATGTGCGTGCCGTCGAAGCCGTTGGCCCCCGAGGCACTCACCGCCGTGTAGACCATGTGCCGCTGCGTGTGCTCGCAGCCCTTGGGCAGGCCGGTCGTCCCGCCCGTGTAGTTGAGCGCCGCGAGCGCGTCGAGGTCCCGGGCCGGTTCGACGAGCGGCTCGGCGGTCGTCGTGTCCGACCACCGCACGACCTCGACCCCCTCGACGGCAGGAAGAGGGTCCCCCTCATCTCCCAGCACGACGACCGTGCGCACGGCGGTCTCGGCGGCGGCATCGCAGAGACGTTGTGCCAGAGGGGCGCTCGTCACGACGACGGTCGTGCCGGAGTCCGCGAGCTCGTGGACGAGCTCCGCGTGGCGAAACATCGGGTTGACCGGGACGTGCACGCAGCCGGCGCGCAGCGTGCCGAGGAAGGCGAGGACGAACTCGGGCACGTTGCCCAGGTGGACGCCGACCCGCTCACCGGGGGCGACCCCCTTCGCCCGCAGCCACCCGGCCCACCGCGCATGGCGGTCGGCGAGCTCGCGGTAGGTGATCGTCACGTCGTCGTGGACGACGGCCGCGTCGATCGGGCGCTGCTGCGCCCACGCGTCGACGTACTCGGGCACGGTGAGACACCCGAGCGGGTGGATGACCTCGCGTGGGGTGTCGGCGGGGCGCACGCGCTCCTGTCGGCGGCGGATCTCCTGCAGGTGCTGCTCCATGTGCGCTCCCTCGCGTCACCAGGTGTCGATGTAGCGGACCGGTCCCTCGTCGGAGACCGAGGTCGGCAGGGCGGTGAGGATCCACTGCCGGGTGTCGGCCGGGTCGATGACGTCGTCGAGCTCGACGACCGCGGCCGCGTTGACCGCGCGCCCGCGCTCGTAGAGGTCGTCGAGCAGGCGCTGCTCGAGCTGCCGGCGCTCGGTGGGGTCGGCGACGGCCTCGAGCTCGCGGCGGTAGCCGAGGCGGACCGCACCCTCGAGCCCCATGCCGCCGACCTCGCCCATCGGCCACGCCACGGTCGCGGCCGGGCGGTGGAAGCTGCCGGCCGCCATCGCCTGCGCGCCGAGGCCGTAGGCCTTACGCAGCACGACGGTGATGATCGGCACCCGCAGGTGCGCCCCGATGACGAAGAGCCGGGCGAAGTGGCGCACCGTCGCGGTCCGCTCGTGGTCGGGGCCAACCATGAACCCCGGTGTGTCGCAGAGGGACACGACGGGCAGGCCGTGGGCGTCGCACAGCTGGAGGAAGCGCGCGAGCTTGTCGGCCGCCGGGGTGTCGATCGCGCCGCCGAGGTGGCGCGGGTTGTTGGCGACGAGGCCCATCGGGCGCCCCTCGATGCGCACGAGGGCCGTGACGACGCCCGGGGCGAATCCGGCGCGCAGCTCGAGCACGGAGTCCTCGTCGGCGAGCGCGTCGATCGCGGCGTGGACGTCGTAGGCGCGCACCCGGTTGGTCGGCACGACGTGGCGCAGCGCGCGCTGGTCGGCCGCCGTCCACTCCTCGTGCGCCCCCTGGAAGTACCCGAGGTAGCGCTGCGCGACGGCGACCGCCTCGGCCTCGTCGTCGACGACGACGTCGACGACGCCGTTGCTGCCCTGCACCTCGATCGGGCCGACCTCCTCGGGGGCGAAGACGCCGAGGCCGCCCCCTTCGATCATCGCGGGGCCGCCCATGCCGATCGTCGAGTCGCGGGTGGCGATGACGACGTCGCAGCAGCCGAGGAGCGCGGCGTTGCCGGCGAAGCAGCGCCCGGCGGCGATGCCGATCGTCGGCACGAGCCCGCTGAGCCGGCCCATCGTCGCGAAGGTCGGGACGTCGAGGCCGCTCGCGACGGTCGTGTCGGTGTCGCCGGGGCGACCACCGCCCCCTTCGGCGAAGAGGACGACGGGCAGGCGCTGCTGCTCGGCGATCTCGAGGATCCGGTCGGTCTTCTTGTGGTTGAGGTAGCCCTGGGTGCCCGCGAGGACCGTGTAGTCGTAGGCGAGGACGGCGCAGCGGGTGTCCTGCGCCGGCGCGGAGGTGATGCGCCCGATCCCGGTGACGATGCCGTCGGCCGGGGTGTGGGCGATGAGGTCCTCCTCGCTGCGGCGAGCGCGCTGCGCGGCGACGGCGAGGCCGCCGTACTCGACGAAGCTGCCCTCGTCGACGAGGTCGGCGATGTTGTCCCGCGCGGTGCGCTGCCCGCGTGCGTGGCGCTTGGCGACGGCCTCGGGACGCGCCTCGTCGAGGCGTCGGCGACGGCGCTCCTCGAGCCGGGTGAGGTCGGGACGCTCCGCGTCGAGGTCGGGGCCGTCGTCGAGCGCACCGACGGTGTCGCCGTCGGACGAAGGGAGCAGCCGCACGAGCAGATCGCCCGGCGAGGTCGTCTCGCCGGGTCGGACCGTGACGTCCGTGACGACCCCGCTGACGGGGGCGAGGACGAGGTGCTCCATCTTCATCGCCTCGACGACGACGAGCGGTGTCCCGGCGGCGACCTCGGCGCCCGCCTCGACGTCGACGGACAGGACGGTGCCGGCCATCTCGGCGAGGACCTCGCCGGTGGCCCCTTCGACCGTGTCGGCCGCGACTGCGAGACCGGCCTGCCCGATCCACCGGGTCGTCACCGCCCAGGTCGCGATGTCGTCGTGGGCGAGCAGCGCGCGCAGGAGCGGCAGGTTGGTCTCGACGCCGCCGATGGTGCACTCGGCGGCAGCCGCACGGGCCTTGCCGAGCGCCCCGGCGTGACCTGCCCGGCTGTGGACGACGACCTTGGCGACGAGCGAGTCGAAGGCGCCGTCGATGCGGGTACCCGTGACGAGGTGGGTGTCGACGCGGACGCCGGGTCCGGTGGGCAGGGCCAGCTCGGCGACGACGCCGTGGGCGGGCAGCGCCTCGCCGGAGCTGCCCGTGTGCTCGGCCGCGACCCGCAGCTCGACGGCCGCGTCGGTCACGGGTAGGGGCGTCGCGAGGCCGACGTCGGCGAGGGTGTCCCCCGCGGCGAGCCGCAGCTGGGTGAGGACGAGGTCGACGCCCGTGACCATCTCGGTCACCGGGTGCTCGACCTGCAGGCGGGGGTTGACCTCGATGAACCACCACCGCGTCGGGTCGTCGGCGTCGACGAGGAACTCGACGGTCGCCAGGCCTCGGTAGCCGCGCCCGGAGAGGAGGCGTACGGCGGCGTCGTGCAGGGCAGCGCGCACCTCGTCCGGCAGGTCGGGGGCCGGCGCGACCTCGACGACCTTCTGGAAGCGCCGCTGGAGCGTGCAGTCCCGCTCGCCGAGGTGGGTGACGCCCTGGCCGTCGGCGACGACCTGGACCTCGATGTGTCGTGCCCGCTCGACGTAGAGCTCGGCGAAGAGCTCACCGGAGCCGGAGCTGCGCTCGGCCTCGGAGCGGGCCCGCTCCCAGGCATCGGCGAGCGGCTCTCCGGCGGGCACCGCGCGCATGCCGCGCCCGCCACCACCGGAGGCCGCCTTGATCATCACACCGCCGGGGAGCTGCTCCCGGGCGAAGGCCTGGGCCTCCTCCCGGCTCACCCCTGCGGGGGTCGCCGGCAGGACCGGGACCGCCGCCCCCTGCGCGGCGTCCCGGGCACTGCCCTTGTCGCCGAAGAGCTCGAGCAGCTCGGCGTCCGGTCCGACGAAGGTGATCCCGGCGTCGGCACAGGCCCGGGCGAGGACCGGGCTCTCGCTGAGGAAGCCGTAGCCGGGGTGGAGCAGGGTGCACCCGTGCTCCACGGCCCCGGCGACGAGGGCGGCGGCGTCGAGATAGGCCGCCGCCCCCTCACCGGGCAGCACGTGCACGGAGCTCGCCAGGCGAGCCGCGACGGAGTCCGCCTCCGCCCGCGTGACGGCCACGACGGCGTCGAGGCCGGCCTCACGGGCCGCCCGGACGACCCGGACGGCGATCTCCCCGCGGTTGGCGACGTAGACCGACTCCGTCACGTGCGACTCCCTCCGTCGGCTCAGAAGATCTCGAAGAGACCGGCAGCGCCCATGCCGCCGCCGACGCACATCGTCACGACGCCGTACTTCGCGCCGCGGCGACGCCCTTCGATGAGGACGTGGCCGGCCATGCGGGCGCCGCTCATGCCGTAGGGGTGGCCGACGGAGATCGCGCCGCCGTCGACGTTGAGCTTCTCCGGGTCGATGCCGAGCTGGTCGCGGCAGTAGAGCGTCTGGACCGCGAAGGCCTCGTTGAGCTCCCACAGGTCGATGTCGTCGACGCTCAGGCCGTGCTGCTTGAGCAGCTTCGGCACGGCGAAGACGGGACCGATGCCCATCTCGTCCGGCTCGCAGCCCGCGACGGCCATCCCGCGGAAGGCTCCGAGCGGGGTCAGGCCGCGCCGCGAGGCCTCGGCGGCCTCCATGACGACCGCGGCGGAGGCGCCGTCGGAGAGCTGCGAGGCGTTGCCGGCGGTGATCGAGAAGCCCTCGGTGCCGTCCTTGGCGAGGACCGGGTTGAGCTTGCCGAGGTCCTCGATCGAGGTGCCTGGGCGGTTGCCCTCGTCGCGGTCGAGGGTCACCTCGCGGGAGGAGACCTCGCCGGTCGCCTTGTCCTTGACGAGCATCGTCGAGGGCAGCGGCACGATCTCGTCGTCGAAGGCCCCGGCCTCCTGCCCGGCGGCGGTGCGGCGCTGGGACTCGACGGAGTACTCGTCCTGCGCGTCACGCGAGATGCCGTAGCGCTGCGCGACGACCTCGGCGGTCTCGAGCATCGACATGTACGTCGCGGGGACGTGCTCGACGAGCCACGGGTCCTGGGAGCGGTAGGTGTTCATGTGCTCGTTCTGCACGAGCGAGATCGACTCGACGCCGCCACCGACGGCGACCTGCTGGCCGTCGAAGACGACCTGCTTGGAGGCGGTGGCGATGGCCATGAGGCCGCTCGCGCACTGGCGGTCGACGGACATGCCGGCGACGGTGACGGGCAGCCCGGCCCGCAGCGCGGCCTGCCGGCCGATGTTCATCGCGGTCGAGCCCTGCTGCATCGCGGCGCCGATGACGACGTCCTCGATCTCGGCGCCGTCGACGCCGGCACGCTCGACGGCGTGCCGCACGGCGTGGCCGATGAGCTCCTGGGCCTGGGTGTCGTTGAAGGCGCCGCGGTAGGCGCGGCCGATCGGGGTGCGAGCGGTGGAGACGATGACTGCTTCGCGCATGGTCACTCCTGGTGGTCGAAGGGGGTGTGGGGTCGAGTCTGTCGGGTCAGACGACCGGCAGCTCGACGAGGTCCGCGAGATCCGTGCGGTGCCGGTCGGGCGTGCCGAGGGCGAGCTGGTCGGCCTTGGCGCGCTTGAGGCGCGGGTGGACCGGCGCCTCCCACGTCATGCCGATGCCGCCGTGCAGCTGGAGGGCCTCCTCGGCCGCGCGGACCGCGGCGTCGGAGCAGAAGGACTGGGCGACCGCCTGGGCGATGCGCTGCTCCTCCTGCGCGGCACCGTCGGCGAGGTCACCGGCAGCCTGCCGGGCGGCCGCCTGGGTGTTGACGAGGAGGAGGTAGAGGTCGGCGAGACGGTGCTTGATCGCCTGGAAGGAGCCGATGGGCCGGGCGAACTGCACCCGGGTCTTCGCGTACTCCACCGTCGTCTCGAGGCACCACTGCGCGAGGCCGAGCTGCTCGGAGGCGAGCAGCGCCGCACCGGCGGCGAGCCCTGCGTCGACCGCAGCGTCCGCCGTTGCACCAGAGGAGATCTCGCGCCCCTCACCGGTCGTCGTCACGCGGGCGAGCGGCCGGGTCGGGTCAAGCGAGGTGATCGGCTCGAGGTCGACCTCGTCGCGGCCATAGGCACGAAGGGAGGTCACTCGCCCTTCGCCCGTGGTCGGCACGAGGAAGAGGTCGGCGCCGATCGCACCGGCGACCGGCTCGACGGTCCCGGTGACGCCGCTCCACGCGCCACGGCGCGCGGTCCACGGCAGGACGAGCGTCGCCGTGCGCTCACCCGAGGCGAGCTGTGGGAGGAGCTCCTCGTCGCCGGCGGCGAGCAGGGTGGAGGTCGCGATGACGGCGCTCGTGAGGAAGGGGACGGGCGCGACCGTGCGGCCGAGCTCCTCGAGGACGACGGCCGCCTCGCGGGCGCTCGCCCCGGCCCCACCGAGGGACTCGGGCACGAGCAGGCCGGCGAGGCCGAGCTGCTCGGCGAGCGTGCGCCACAGGCCGCTGACGTCCGTGTCGGGCTCGTCGGCCAGGCGGGCGGCGAGGCCGTCGTCGAGGGCACGGGCGAGGGTCGAGCGGACGCTGGAGCGCAGCGACTCCTCGACATCGGTGTAGAGCAGATCGGTCATCGCGGCACGTCCTTGAAGGCGATCCCCTTGTCGGGGCGGTGGTCCGGGGGCAGGCCGAGCACCCGCTCGGCGATGACATTGCGCATGATCTCGCTCGTGCCACCCTCGATGCTGTTGCCCTTGGCCCGCAGGTAGCGGTAGCCCGGGCCGTGGCCGAGGAAGGAGCCTCCCTCGGGGCGGACCATGGTCCAGTCGTGGTAGGTCAGGCCCTCCTCGGGCGCGACCTCGAGGGCGAAGCCGCTCACCTGCTGCGCCTGGTGGGCGAAGGCGAGCTTCATCGCCGAGCTCTCCGGGCCGGGCTGGCCGGCCTCGAGGCCCTGGCGCAGGCGCTCACCGGCGAGGCGAGTCACCTCGGTCTCGACCCACCACTGCATGAGCTCCGCGTGGTGGCCGGGGGTGCGCACCGACGGGTCGCGGCGCCAGCGCTCGGTGACGATGCCGATCTGGCCGGCTTCGCGCTCGCTGCCCGCTCCGATGGCGACGCGCTCGTTGTTGAGGGTCGTCGTCGCGACCTTCCACCCCTCGCCGACCGCGCCGACCCGACGGGAGTCGGGCACGCGCACGCCGGTGAGGAAGACCTCGTTGAACTCCGCCTCACCGGTGATCTGGCGCAGCGGACGCACCTCGACGCCGGGGTCGGACATGTCGACGACGAAGTAGGTCATGCCCGCGTGCTTCGGCACGGAGGTGTCGGTGCGGGCCAGGAGGATCGCGAACTGGGCGTTGTGCGCGCCGGAGGTCCACACCTTCTGCCCGTCGACGACCCACTCGTCGCCCTCGCGGACGGCGCGGGTCGCGACGCCGGCGAGGTCCGAGCCGGCACCGGGCTCGCTGAAGAGCTGGCACCAGATCTCGGTGCAGGCGAAGAGCGGTCGCAGGAAGCGCTCCTGCATCTCGGGCGTGCCGAAGGCGATCATCGTCGGTGCGGCCATGCCGAGACCGATGCTGTTGCGTCCGACGTCCGGTCGCGGCGCGCCGGCGGCCTCGAGGAGGGCGTCGACCTCGAGCTGGCGCCCGCGGGCCAGGCCCAGTCCCCCCTTCCCCTCCGGGAAGTGCACCCAGGCGAGCCCGGCGTCGAACTGCGCGCCGAGGAACTCGGCGGGAGGCGTCGTGCTGGGGTCGTGACTCGCGAGGAGCTCCTCGACCCGCTGCTTCAGCTCAGGCATGCTGCGTCATCCTCCGGATCTCGTGGCGGGCGAGGGCGTTCTTGTGCACCTCGTCGGGGCCGTCGGCGAAGCGCAGGGTGCGCACCTGGGCGTACCACTCGGCGACGGGGAAGTCCTGGCTCAGGCCGCCGCCGCCGTGCACCTGCACCGCCTTGTCGACGATCCACTCGACGGTCGACGGGGCAGCGATCTTGATCGCCTGGATCTCGGTGTGCGCGCCCTTGTTGCCCACGGTGTCCATGAGCCAGGCGGCCTTGAGGGTGAGCAGGCGCAGCTGCTCGATGCGCACCCGCGACTCGGCGATCCAGTCCCGGATGACGCCCTGGTCGGACAGCGGCTTGCCGAAGGCGACGCGGCTCGCGGCCCGCTCGATCATGAGCTCGAGGGAGCGCTCGGCGATGCCGATGAGCCGCATGCAGTGGTGGATGCGGCCGGGGCCGAGGCGGGCCTGCGCGATGGCGAAGCCGGAGCCCTCCTCACCGATGAGGTTGCTCGCCGGCACCCGCACGTCGGTGAAGTCGATCTCGGCGTGCCCGCCGTGGTCGCGGTCGTCGTAGCCGAAGACCTTCATCCCGCGGCGCACCTCGACGCCCGGAGTGTCCCGCGGTACGAGGATCATCGACTGCTGCTTGTGACGGTCGGCCGACGGGTCGGTCTTGCCCATGAGGATGAAGACCTTGGCGTTGGGGTTCATCGCGCCGGAGATGTACCACTTGCGGCCGTTGATGACGTACTCGTCGCCGTCGCGGACGATCGAGGTCTCGATGTTGGTCGCGTCCGAGCTGGCGACGCGCGGCTCGGTCATCGCGAAGGCGGAGCGGATCTCGCCGGCGAGGAGCGGGGTGAGCCACTGCTCCTTCTGCTCGTCGGTGCCGAACATGTGCAGCACCTCCATGTTGCCGGTGTCCGGCGCCGCGCAGTTGGTCGCGACCGGCGCGATGTGCAGGCTGCGACCGAGGATCTCGCACAGCGGCGCGTACTGGAGGTTGGTCAGGCCCGCGCCGTCCTCGCCGGGGAGGAAGAGGTTCCACAGCCCCTGGCTGCGGGCGGCCTCCTTCGCCGGCTCGATGATCGGCGGCGGCGACCAGCGGTCGGGCGCCGCGTCGAGCTGCTCCTGGTAGGTCGCCTCGATGGGGTAGACGTGCTCGTCCATGAAGGCGGTGAGCCGCTCCTGCAGCTCGGCTGTCGTGGCGTCGGTGGAGAAGTCCACGTCTCGCTCCCTTCGGTCAGGTGGTGGGGGCGGCGGCCCGGGCGGGCCGCTCGCCGGTGCTCGAGATGTCGTCGCGGTCGATCTGCCGCTTGAGGATCTTGCCGGTCGCTCCCTTGGGCAGGGCCTCGACGAAGCGGTAGATGCGCGGGACCTTGTAGGCCGCGACCCGCTCCTCGAGCCAGGCGCGCAGTGCGCCGGCCTCGATGGTGCGGCCCGGCTGCGGGGTGACGACGGCGGCGATCTCCTCGCCGAGACGCTCGTCGGGGACGCCGATGACGGCGGCCTCGAGGACGTCGGGGTGGCCGTAGAGGACCTCCTCGACCTCGCGCGGGTAGACGTTGTAGCCGCCGCGGATGACGAGGTCCTTCATCCGGTCGACGATCCACAGGTCGCCGTCCTCGTCCATCCGGCCGATGTCACCGGTGAAGAACCACTCACCGTCGCGGACCTGAGCGGTCGCGTCGGGGCGGCCCCAGTACTCACGCATGACGACCGGTCCGGCGATGGCGACCTCGCCGACCTCGCCCGGGGGCAGGTGGCGGTGCTGCTCGTCGACGATCGAGAGCTTGCAGCCGGCGAGGGCGCGGCCGACGCTCATCTCCTTGCGCGGGTGGATGGCGCGATTGAAGCTCGCGGCGCCTGTCGTCTCGCTCAGGCCGTAGCCGTCGAGGACGAGGGCGCCGAAGCGGTCCCGGAAGGCCTTGGCGACCTCGAGGGGAAGGGCGGCGCCGCCCGAGCAGGCCAGGCGCAGCTGGGTGAAGTCCTCGGCGGTGAGGTCGGTGTCGGCGTGGAGCATGGCATTCCACATCGTCGGCACCCCCGCGAGCGCGGTGAGCCGCTGCTCGGCGGCGAGGCGCAGCAGCGCACCGGGGTCGAAGGGACGCAGCAGGCTGAGCGTCGCGCCCGGCGTGAAGGTCGTGAACATCACCGCGGCCTGGCCGAAGACGTGGAAGAGTGGAAGGGCGGTGCCCATGCGGTCCTCGCTCGTCACCTCGAGCGCGTCGGCGAAGCCGGCGCCACAGGCCAGGAGGTTGCCGTGGGTGAGGACGGCTCCCTTCGGCGCACCGGTCGTGCCGGAGGTGTAGAGCAGGACGGAGGCGTCGTCGGCCTCCGCCGGCACGGGGTCGGGTGCGCCCTGCGGCTCGGGGACGCAGCCGGGCTCGAGGAGCCACAGGCCGAGGCCGGCGGCGGCAGCGACCGCGCTGACGGCCGCGTGGTCCTCGTGCCAGCCGACCGCGAGGGTGCACCCGGCGTCGTCGACGAAGTGGGTGAGCTCGCGGGCCGTGCACAGCGGGTTGACGGTGACGGCGGTCGCGCCGAGCGCGAGGATCGCGTGGTAGGCGAGGACGAACTCGGCGCTCGTCGGCACGACGACGAGGACCCGGTCACCGGGGCCGACCCCGCGCCCGGAGAGCTCCTCCATCGCGCCACGCACGCCCGTGCGCAGCTGCGCCCAGGTCCAGGACCGCTCGCCCTCGCGCAGAGCGACCGCGTCGGGCGTCTCGTCGGCCCAGCGCCAGACGAGACCGGCGGCGTTGGCCATCAGGCGTCTCCCTTCAGGTGGCGCTGGTAGCGCTGCATTCCGTGGATCCAGCGGTCGTGGTCGTCGACCTTGCGCCGGAGGAACTCGCGGACCTCGGCGTGCGGGGTGATGAGGAAGGTCCCCTCCTGCACCGCGACGAGGACCTGGTCGGCGACGTCGCTCGGGGCGAGCACCTCACCGGCGCCGGTGACGGCCGCGGCGGCGACCCGGCCCCCTTCGCCTCCGGAGGAGGTCATGCCCGAGCGCAGCAGGTCGGTGTCGACGCCCATCGGGCACAGGCAGCTGACGCCGATGCCGTCGTCGCCGTAGGTGACGGCGAGCCACTCGGCGAAGCCGACGGCGCCGTGCTTGGAGACGGAGTAGGTCGCCGACCCGATCTGGGTGAGCAGGCCTGCGGCAGAGGCGGTCGAGACGAAGTAGCCGCTCCCCCGCTCGACCCAGCCGGGCACGAGCCGGCGGGCGGAGCGCACGTGGGCGAGGAGGTTGACGTCGAGCGCCAGCTGCCACTGCTCGTCGGTGGCGTCGAGACCGGAGCCGTCGCCGACACCGGCATTGGCGAAGAAGAGGTCGACGGGACCGAAGTGCTCCTCCGCCGCGGCGACCATGGCGTCGATGACGGTCTCACTCGAGGCGTCACCCGCGACGGCGACGGCTCCGAGCCGCTCGGCCGTCGCGGTGAGGCGCTGCTCGTCGAGGTCCGAGACGACGACCCGGGCGCCTGCCGCGATGAGCGACTCGGCGATGGCCGCGCCGATGCCGCCGGCGGCGCCGGTGACGACCGCGACCTTGTCCGTGAGCTGCATGCCGGTGCCCATCAGTCGCACGGCCCGCCGGCGACGTAGAGGACCTGGCCGGTGGTGAAGCCGGCACCCTCGCTGACGAAGAAGGAGACGGCGTGGGCGATGTCCGCCGGGGCGCCGGTGCGGGCGACGGCGGCCTGCTCGCTCGCCATCTTCTTCAGCTCGTCGAAGCCGATGCCGATGCGCGCCGCGGTCTCGGCGGTCATCTCGGTCTCGATGAAGCCGGGGGCGATGGCATTGGCCGTCACGCCGAACTTGCCGAGCTCGATGGCCAGCGTCTTGGTGAAGCCCTGCATCCCGGCCTTGGCCGCGGAGTAGTTGACCTGGCCGCGGTTGCCCTGGGCGGAGGTCGAGGAGAGGTTGACGATGCGGCCGAAGCGCTCCTGGGTCATGTAGGCCTGGCAGGCCTTGGTCATGAGGAAGGCGCCGCGCAGGTGGACGGCCATGACGGCGTCCCAGTCCTCGACGGACATCTTGAAGATGAGGTTGTCGCGGATGATGCCGGCGTTGTTGACGAGGACCGTCGGCGCGCCGAGCTCGTCCGCGATGCGCTGGACGGCCGCCTCGACCTGCTCGGCGTCGGAGACGTCGGCACCGACGGCGAGCGCTCGACCACCGGAGGCGGTGATCTCCTCGACGACGGGCACGCAGGCCGACTCGTCGAGATCGAGGACGGCGACGGCCATGCCGTCGGCCGCGAGGCGGCGGGCGACACCCGCGCCGATCCCCCGGGCCGCGCCGGTGACGACGGCGACGCGCTGCTGGTCAGTGGTCATGAGAGCTCCTGTGGTCTCGACTGCCGATGTGCGCTTCACCGTACTTGAATCCGGCTTCAAGTTCAACTAGGTTTCCGGTCATCCGCACGTGATCGAAGGAGCTCACCATGACCCAGACCGCACAGCAGCGCCCGACCTCCGTCCAGGACCTCAAGGACCTCGTCGGCGTCGAGCTCGGGCCCACCGAGTGGCACGTCGTCGACCAGGCGAAGATCGACGCCTTCGCCGACCTCACGGGTGACCACCAGTGGATCCACGTCGACCCGCAGCGGGCGGCGGACTCCCCCTTCGGCTCGACGATCGCGCACGGTCTCTACTCGCTCTCGCGCACGCCGGCCTTCCTCGAGGAGCTCATGGCCTTCGACGGCTTCGCGCACAGCCTCAACTACGGCTACGACAAGGTGCGCTTCATCCACCCGCTGCCCGTGGACTCGCGGATCCGTCTGCGCGCCACCCTCACCTCCGTCGAGGAGACCGCGCCCGGCGCGGTCAAGGTCGTGACGACGCTGACCGTCGAGGCCGACGGCATCGACAAGCCGATCCTCGTCGCCGAGTCGATCGGCCGCTTCAGCTCCTGACGTGAAGCTGCATTCCCCTAGGGCAATGCGCGCTCACCGTGCATTCCCCTAGGGCAATGCACGCCAACGGCCCCCTGTTCCTGCATTGCCCTAGGGGAATGCAGGAACAGGGGGCCGAGTCGTGTCAGCGGCGGACGCCGATGGCGCCGGAGAGCGGCAGCTGCCAGGGCAGCGCCCGGTGCTCGGCGACGAGCGCGTCGATCCGCTCCGCAAGGTCGGGCGGGAAGGGGGCGGAGCGCCGGGTCGCGAGGTCGACGTGCCCCTCGAGCACCTCGAGCGTGTTGGCGATCCGCCCCGTCGTGCGGTTGACGAGGATCGAGATGCCGTGGAAGACCTTGTCCCCACGGTCGAGCCACCGCACGTGCGCGGAGACCTCCTCACCGACGTGCACCTCGGCGAGGAAGCGCAGGTGCTGCTCCATGCTGAAGACGCTCAGCCCGCGCCCGCTCCGGTAGGCGTCGTCGAGCCCCATCTGCTCGAGCGCGGCCCCTGCGGCCCGGATGTGGAAGCCGTAGAAGTGGGCGACGTTGACGTGCCCGTTGCCGTCCTCCCACTCGGGGCCGGCGACGGTGCGCACGGCCGCCGGGATCTGGTCGACCTCCTCGACGGTGACGGACGCGCTCACGGGACGAGGACGACCTTGCCGGTCACCGTGCGCCCCTCGAGCGAGGCGATCGCCGTCGCGGCGTCCTCGAGCGGGTGCGTGGCACCGACGACCGGTCGCAGGGCTCCGCTGCGCAGGTGCGGGAGCATCGCCTCCCACTCACGGGCGATGTGACCCGGCTTGGACAGCGCGTAGGCGCCCCAGCCGACGCCGACGACCGAGACGTTGTTGAGCAGCAGCCGGTTGACCTTGACCTCGGGGATCGAGCCGGCGGTGAAGCCGATGACGAGCAGGCGACCGTGCTCGCGCAGCGAGCGCAGCGAGTCGGTGAAGCGGTCGCCGCCGACGGGGTCGACGACGACGTCGACCTGCGCCTTGCCGACCGTCTCGAGGAAGCCGTCCGCGAGGACCACCTCGTCGGCACCCGCGGCCCGGGCGATCTCCCCCTTCGCCTCGGTCGAGACGACACCGATGACGCGGCCGGCACCGAAGGCCTTGGCCATCTGGATGGCCGCGGTCCCGATGCCGCCGGCGGCCCCGTGGACGAGGACGGTCTCACCCTCGGCCAGGTGGCCGCGCTCGACGAGCGCGAAGTAGACGGTCGCGTAGTTGAAGGTGAAGGAGGCCGCCTCCTCGAAGCCGACCTCGTCGGGCAGCGCGAAGGTGAGGTCGGGGCGGGCGAGCGCCTTCTCGGCGAAGCCGCCCAGGAGCGTGAGCGCGGCGACCCGATCACCCACGGACAGCCCGCTGCCCTCGGGGGCGGCGGTGACGACGCCGGCGACCTCGGCCCCCGGGACGAAGGGGAGGTCGGGCTTGATCTGGTAGAGCCCCCGGGTCTGGAGCAGCTCGGGGAAGGCGACCCCGGCCGCCTTGACGTCGATGGCGACGAACCGGTCGTCGCTCGGGTCGGGCAGGTCGACGACCTCGACCGCCTCGGGCCCGTCGAGGGAGGAGATGTGGATGGCGCGCATGAGGGGGTCCCTTCGTGACGTCAGAGCTGGAGGAGGAGCTTGCCCGTGTTGACCCCGTCGAAGAGGCCGAGCAGGGCGTCGGGGAAGGCAGCGACGCCACCCTCGAGGACGGTCTCGGTCGCGACGAAGCGGCCGTCGGCGATGAGCTCGCTGATGCCGGCGATGGCCTCGGGGTAGCGGTCGGCGTAGTCCATGACGAGGAAACCTTGCATGCTCGCGCGGAAGACGAGCAGGGCCATGTAGCGACGCGGCCCCTCGGCGAGGGTCTCGTCGTTGTACGTCGAGATCGCGCCGCAGATGGCGATGCGGGCACCGTGGGCGAGGTTGGCCAGGGCGGCGTCGAGCAGCTCGCCGCCGACGTTGTCGAAGTAGACGTCGACCCCGTCGGGGGCCGCGGCGCGGACCTGGCGCAGCAGGTCGCCCTCGCGCCGGTCGATGACCTCGTCGAGGCCGAGCTCGCGCAGCCATTCGACCTTGTCCGGGCCGCCCGCGACGCCGATGACCCGGCAGCCCTTGGCCTTGGCGAGCTGGGCGACGGTGCTGCCGACGGCTCCGGCCGCGGCGGAGACGAGCACGGTGTCGCCCGGCTGCGCCCGACCGACGTCCTCGAGGCCGAACCACGCGGTCATGCCGGGCATGCCGAGCGCGCCCAGCCAGGTGCTCATCGGGGCGACGTCGAGGTCGAGGCGGGTGACTCCCTTCCCGTCGGAGATCGCGTACTCGCGCACCCCGAAGGTGCCGCTCACGACGTCGCCGACGGCGAAGTCGTCGTGCTGCGAGGCGATGACCGTGCCGGCGCCGAAGGCGCGCATGACGGCCCCGATCTTCACCGGCGGCAGGTAGGAGCGCACGTCGTTGAGCCAGCCGCGCATCGCCGGGTCGAGGGAGATCTGCTGCATCTCGACGAGGAACTCTCCGGGCCCCGGGTCCGGGACCTCGCTCGTGGCGAGCTCCCAGGTGCTCGCGTCGGGGCGGCCCTGGGGGCGGGCGGCGAGGCGGATCTCCTGCGAGGTCCGGGTCATGGGGACTCCTGAGGTCGGGCGAGCGGGTCGTCGCCACCCTCCCACAACGTGAATCGAGGTTCAACTACTCTTGAACCGAGATTCATGTCCGGCTACGGTCGGGGGCGGACCTCCCCTTCGACACCAAGGACAGCCATGGACTTCTCCGCCCTGTTTTCCCTCGACGGTCGCGTCGCCCTCGTCACCGGAGGCTCCCGCGGCATCGGCCGGATGATCACCGAGGGCCTCCTCGCCCAGGGGGCGCGGGTCTACATCACCGCCCGCAAGGAGGACGCCTGCCGCGCGACGGCCGCTGAGCTGTCGCAGCAGTACGGCGAAGGGCGGTGCGTCGCCCTCCCTTGTGACGTCTCGACGACCGAGGGCATCGCGAGCCTGCTCGCCGCCTTCGGCGAGCACGAGGACCACCTCGACGTCCTCGTCAACAACGCCGGCGCGGCGTGGGGCGCGCCCTTCGACGAGTTCCCCGAGAGCGGCTGGGACAAGGTGATGGACCTCAACGTCAAGGCGCCCTTCTTCCTCACCCAGGCGGCCAAGGGCCTGCTCTTCGCCGGCCGCGAGCGCAGCGGGCACCTCGCCAAGGTCATCAACATCGCCTCGATCGACGGCCTCTCGCTCAACCCGGGGCAGACCTACAGCTACCACGCGAGCAAGGCGGGGGTCGTCCACCTCACCAAGCGGATGTCGGTCGAGCTGGCACCGCAGGGCATCGTCGTCAGCGCCATCGCGCCCGGCGCCTTTGCCTCGACGATGAACAAGGACGCCCGCGACCACGCCGACGAGATCTCCGCGCAGATCCCCTCCGGCCGGATCGGCCGCCCCGAGGACATGGCAGCCGCCGCGGTCTACCTCGCCTCGGACGCCGGTGACTACGTCGTCGGCAGCACGCTCACCGTCGACGGTGGGGTCAACATCGCGCGTTGACGGCACCCCCGGCCCCCGGGTCGATGTATCCAGGTGCGTCCGACGTCACCGAGCAACATCGACCCGTAGGGGCGGTCGCTCAGTCGGCGCGCAGCTCGGGGCTGGTGAGCCCGAGCGCGTTGGTCCACAGGCGCGTGGCGGTGTCGACGAGCCCATCGACGTCGTCGACAGCGCCACCGCCGAAGGACTCGTAGGCCAGGCGGGCGACCATGCCGGAGAGGGCCATCGCGGCCATCGTCGCGTCGACGCCCCGGTCGGCGAGGCCCCGCTCCTGGAGATCGGCGATCGCCCGGGCGTTGCGGTGGACGAAGGCGAGGCTGCGTGCGTTGCGCACCTCGCGGAAGCGCGGGTCGACGGCGGCGACCTGTTGGAGCAGCAGGTTGAGCCGCGCATTGCGCCGGTAGGCCTCGAAGTAGGCCCGGTTGCTCGCCGCGATGATCGCGACCGGGTCGTCGGTCGCCTCCATGCGGTTGGTGCCCGGGTGGAGCATCTCGCTCTGCGCCTCGTGGAGGACCGCGGCGAAGACCTCGTCCTTGCTGTCGAACCACGTGTAGAAGCTGCCGATCGAGCACTTCGCCTCGGCGGCGATGTCGACCAGGCGCGAGTCGACGTAGCCGTCCCGCTCGAAGACGGTGCGGGCGGCGGCGATGAGCGCGTCGCGGGTGCGCTTGCCGCGCGGCGTCTGGGGCTGGGTCCCCAGCTTCGCCGCATCGACGAGGTCGGGGACCTCGCTGGCGGCGGTGTCGCTCTCGCTCGGCATGGCGGCCACCCTAACCCGCCTCGTCGAGCACGACGTGCGCACAGGTGACGAGCTCGTCGACGGCCGCGGCCGGGATGACCCCGGCCGCGGTGAGGTTGCGTGGGTCGTCCTGCTGACGCCGACGCACCCCCTCGAGGATGATCGCGAGCTTCCACAGCCCCAGCCCGTGCCAGAAGGTGACCGCCGAGACGTCCCGACCGGAGACGGCGGCGTAGTGCTCGACGAGCTCGGACCGGGTCGCGAAACCCGGTACCGACGAGGCGTCGAAGCGCATCGTCGGCGGGTCGCCGGCCATCGGCCAGTACGCGAGCAGGGTCCCGAGGTCGGCCAGGGGGTCGCCCAGCGTCGACAGCTCCCAGTCGAGGATCGCGCGCACCGTGGCCTCGTGCGGGTCGATGATGACATTGCGCAGGTGGCTGTCCCCGTGGACGAGCGCCACCTCGCCGGGCCCGGGGTCGCTGGCGGAGAGCCGCCTGGTGAGCCGCTCGAGGTCCGGCAGGTCACGGGTCCGCGAGAGGTCCCACTGACGCGACCACCTGCGCAGCTGCCGTGCGCCGTAGGGCTTGTGGCTGGCGAGGTCGGCGAGCCCGGCGTCGTCGAGGTCGACCGCGTGGATCCGGGCCAGGGTGTCGACGAGCGAGAGGCCGGCGCGGTGCCGAGCGGCCGGGGGGAGTCGCTCGGCGTCCGCGCGGCTGTCGAGGACCTCCCCGTCGACGAAGGAGACCGCGAGCAGGGGCACGTCGCTCACGGTGGGGTCATCGCAGAGCCCGTGCACGACGGGGAGCGGGACATCCGTGCCCTGGAGGGCGGAGAGGATCCGGTGCTCACGCGCCACGTCGTGGGCGGAGGCGAGCAGCTCGCCCAGGGGTGGACGCCGCAGGACCAGGCGCTCCCCCTTCGCGTCCGTCGCCAGATACGTGAGGTTGGACTGCCCGAGGCCGACCCGGGCGAAGGACAGGGGCGGCTGCATGCCGATCCCCAACCCCTCGATCCATCCGGTCACGGCCTCGGCGTCCAGGCCCTCGGTGACGTCGCTCTCGTGGCTCATGGCGCTCCTCCCGGGCGTCCGTGCACTACTTCGTCCGGCCCCACTCCGGCGCGCGGCGGCGGTACTCGCGGCGCGCGATGGTCCTCTTGTGCACCTCGTCGGGGCCATCGGCGAGGCGCAGGGTGCGCATGTGCGCATACCACTGGGCCAGCGGGAAGTCGTCGCTCACCCCACCGCCACCGTGCACCTGGATCGCGCGGTCGATGACCTTGAGCGCCACCTGCGGGGCAGCCACCTTGATCGCTGCGATCTCGGTCCGGGCGACCTTGTTACCGACCGTGTCCATCATGTGCGCCGTCTTGAGGGTGAGCAGCCGGGCCATCTCGATCTCGATGCGCGCCTCGGCGACCCAGTCCATGATGTTCGCCCGGTCGGCGACCGGCTCGCCGAAGGTGACCCGGGACTGCGCCCGGTCGATCATCAGGTCCAGGGCCCGCTCGGCGACGCCGATGGCGCGCATGCAGTGGTGGATGCGGCCGGGCCCCAGCCGGGCCTGGCTGATCATGAAGCCGTCGCCCTCCCCCGCGAGGAGCGCCTCCTTGGGGACCCGGACGTCCTCGAGGACGACCTCCGCGTGGCCCTCGCGGTCCTGGTAGCCGAAGACGGGCAGCCCGCGCTCGATCCTCACCCCCGGCGTGTCGAGCGGGACGACCATCATCGACTGCTGACGGTGGGTCGGTGCCTCCGGGTCGGTCTTGCCCATGACGATGAGCACCTTGCAGTTCTTGTGCAGGGCGTTCGAGGTCCACCACTTGCGACCGTTGATGACGTACTCGTCCCCGTCGCGGACCATCGAGGTCTCGATCTTCGTCGCGTCCGAGCTCGCGACGGCCGGCTCGGTCATGGCGAAGGCGGAGCGGATCTCCCCCGCGAGGAGGGGCTCCAGCCAGGTCCTCTTGTGCTCCTCGGTCCCGAAGAGGGTGAGCACCTCCATGTTGCCCGTGTCCGGCGCACTGCAGTTGATGGACTCGGGCGCGATCTCGATGCTGCGGCCGGTGATCTCCGCCAGGTGCGCGTACTCGAGGTTGGTCAGGCCCGGGCCCCACTCGGGGTGGGGGTGGAAGAGGTTCCACAGCCCGCGGCCGCGGGCCTCGGCCTTGAGGTCCTCGAGGACCTGCGGGTGGTGGTTGGGGTCGCCGGACTCGCGCATCTGCCGGCGGTAGACGCTCTCCGCCGGGTAGACGTGCTCGTCCATGAAGGCGAGCAGGCGGTCGCGGTAGTCCTGGCCGCGGTCACTGAGGTCGAACATCGTGGTGGTCCTTCTCCTGGCGGGTGGTGGGTGTGGTCGTGGACGAAGGGAGACCCAGCGCCTCACGGATGCGCGGGATGCTCTCCTGCGCGCTGCGATGGAAGATGCCCCGGATGCCGAGGCGTGCCGCCCCGACGAGGTTGTGCTCGAGGTCGTCGACGAGCACGCAGGCCTCGGGCCGGACCCCGAGGCGCTCGCAGGCGATCCGGTAGATCCCGCGAGAGGGCTTGCGGACACCGACCTGCCCCGAGACGACCGTGACGTCGACGAGCTCGTCGAGGTCGATACGGGCGTAGCAGTCGCGCCCGAGGGAGTTGGAGACCAGAGCGACGGGGACCCCGGCGGCCCGGACCTCGCGCACGAGGTCGATCATCGCCCGGTCCGGGTGCAGGTGGCTGCCGAGCCGGGCGAGCAGCCCTCGTGCCTCGACGTGCGCCCCGACCTCGGAGAGTGCCGCGGCGAAGACGTCCTCGAAGCCCTCGTCGTCCAGCCGACCGAGCTCGTGCTCGACGAGCGCCGTCCGAGCAGCCTCGTGGGTCGCCAGCACGCGCAGGGCCTGGTCCGGGTCGAGCCCGGTCCCGGCCCCGAGCGCCCGGAAGGCCTCTGCCAGCGGGAGGGTGAGCACTCCCCCGAAGTCGACGAGGAGGGCATGGGCGCGCGAGCCGGTGCCGAGGACGGGTGTGGGCGGTGACGACACGGGCGCCTCCTCATGGTTCGCGGGCACGACCACAGGTATACTTGAATTCAGATTCATATACAAGGACTGCCGAGGAGACCGCATCCCCACCGCCACCGTCTCACCCCAGCCGTACCGGGGCGTCCTGGCGGGCGCCTTCGCGGTGCTCTTCGGCGTGACCGGCCTGGGCAGCGCGGCCGTGGCGGTCGCCGTGCCCGCCATCTCCGACGATCTCGGTCTCACCACGGGCCGGGCCGCCCTCGTCGTCAGCTGCTACTCCCTCTCCCTGGCAGTCGGGAGCGCGGTCTTCGGCCGGCTCGGTGACCTCGTCGGCCTCCGGGCGCCGCTGCTCCTCGGGATGTCGGTCATGGTGGCCGCCGCGTGCGCCGGTGCGCTCGTGGACACCCTCCCGGCGCTCATCGCCACCCGGATGCTCCAGGGCCTCGGGGCAGCGGCCGTCCCGGTGCTGACCCTGGCCGCCGTCCAGGCACTCTTCGCCGGTGACAGCCGGGCCCGGGCCCTCGCCACCTACTCGGGGATCGGTGCCACGGTGAACACCGTCGGGCCGGTGATCGGCGCGACCCTCGTCGACCCCTTCGGCTGGCGCCCCGTGGTGGCGATCCCCGCGGTGACCCTGGCCGTCCTCCCCTTCGTCTGGCGCGACGTCCCGACCGAACGTCAGCCGGGGGCGGCCCTCGACCCCGTCGGCACCCTCCTCGTGGCGGGCGCAGCCATCGGCGCCGTGCTCTCCCTCCAGGCGGCGACCCTGGGGACGACCACGGCGCTCGTGGGCGTGCTCCTGCTCCTCGTCGGCGCCCCGGGCGCGGCGGCGCGCTCGCGGACCCGACCCGAGGGCGTGGTGCCGCAGGCCCTGGTCCGCGACCCCAGCGCCCGCCGCAGCCTGCTGACCGCGGTCAGTCTCTCGTCGGCCTGGTTCGGGATGCTCGTGGCGATCCCGGCGGTGCTCATCGCCCACGGCTGGACGGGGGTCGAGGTGGGGATGCTGCTGCTGCCGTGCGCCGCCCTGGGCCTGGTCGCGCCGCGCGTCACGGGCCCGGCGCTCATCGCCCTGGGGGCGGCTCGCGGTCAGCTCGTCGCAGGGGTGGGGGTGGCCGCCGCGGTCGTGTGCGCCGCGGTCGGGGTCGCCGTCGTGCAGCCGGTCCCGCTCGTCGCCGCGACCCTGCTGCTCATGCTCTCCTTCGGGCTCGGCCAGCCGGCGATGACCTCTCTCGTCGCGGACTCGGTCCCGGCGCGCACGCGCGGCAGCGCGCTCGGTCTGCTCACGCTCGTCTTCCTCCTCGGCGGCAGCCTCGGCGCCGCCACCGTCGGCGGCCTCGGCGAGACCTTCGGTTTCGCCCGCGCACTCCTGCTCCTGGCCACCCTGCCGGCTCTCGCCGCGCTCGCCTTCGCCCTCCCACGCACTCCCATCCGCACCCGAGCACAGGAGATCCCGTGACCGACCGCACCGACCACGTCCTCTTCGACCTGACCGACGGCATCGCGACCGTGACGCTCAACCGGCCCGAGCGGCGCAACGCGATGTCGGTGCCCATGATCGAGCGCCTCGGCGAGCTGCTGGCCCGCACCGACGAGGATCCCGACGTGCGCGTGCTCGTCCTGACCGGTGCGGGGCGTGCCTTCTGCGCCGGAGGTGATGTCCAGCAGTTCGACGCCGACGGCGGCGAGGGCGGGGGTGCGAGCGAGGTCGACCCCCGGGCCGTGGCCGAGCAGCTGCGCCACCAGGAGCTGACCGTCGGTCGCATCCACGCCTTCACCAAGCCGGTCATCGCCGCCCTCCCCGGCGCGGCGGCCGGTGCGGGACTGGGGCTGGCCCTCGCAGCGGACCTGCGCATCGGCACCCCGCGCACCGTGGTGGCCACCGCCTTCGCCGGGGTGGCGCTCTCGGGCGACTTCGGCGTCGTCTGGCTCCTCGACCGGCTGCTCGGCCCCGCGCGGGCCCGCGAGCTGCTCCTGCTCAACCCGAGGGTGTCGGGCCAGGAGTGCCTCGACCTCGGGCTGCTCACCCGGCTCGTGCCCGAGGAGGAGCTGGAGGAGCGCACGCGGGAGCTGGCCGCCCGGCTGGCTGCCGGGCCCGCTCGCGCGCTGGCCGGGATCAAGCGCAACCTGCTCGAGGCCCCCACCCAGAGCCTGTCCGAGTCGATGGCCGCCGAGATCCCCCGGCACAAGGACTGCGGCCTGACCAGCGACCACGTCGAGGCGGCGCGGGCGTTCGTGGAGAAGCGCCCTCCGGTCTTCGGGTGAGGGCCCGGCCGGCTAGCTCTTCCTCGCGCGGCGGCCGACCCACCTGCCCATCTTCCAGCCGAGGCGCCAGCCGATGACCAGGCCGAGCAGCGCGGCTCCGGCGTGGGGGAGGTAGCCGCGCACCATGCCGGGCACGAGCATCCCGCCGAGATCGATCGCGTCGTCCGAGCCGGAGTCGGCGGAGCCGCTGGATGCAGCGGAGGACCGGGCGGGGGACCCCGCGCCCGGGGCCTCGGGACGTGCCGGGGACTCCGGGCCGGGCGCCGCCGGGGTCGCCACGGCCGCGGCCGGTGCCGCGGCGCCGGCCGCCTCGCTCCCTTCGCCGGCTGCGGGCGTGGCCGACGAGCCCCCGGCCGCCGACCCGCTCGCCGCGGTCTCCGCCGTGGCCGGCGCGGCGGTCGTCTCCGACTCCGCGCCCGTCGGCTCCTCGAAGCGCCGTGCGAGGCAGTCGGTGAACTGCCCGAGCAGCTTGTCCGAGACGTCCTGCATGACGCCGCGGCCGAACTGCGCCGGCTTGCCGGTGACGTTGAGGTCCGTGGTCACGTCGACGCGCGTGCCGGAGCCCTCGCTCGTCATGACCATGACGACCTCGGCACCGGCGGTCCCGTTGCCGCGCTTGTCGCGGCCCTTGGCCTCGATGACCGCACGGCGGCCCGACTCGTCCTTCTCGACGAAGGACCCGCTCCCCTTGTAGACCATCGCGATCGGTCCGAGCTTGACCTTGACGGTCCCCTCGAAGGAGTCCCCGTCGGCGTTGGTCAGGGTCGCGCCGGGGAAGCACTCCGCGACGCTCTCGAGGTCCATCATCGTCGACCAGACGGTCTCGACGGGGGCCTCGACGGTGAACTCGTGCTTCAGATCCATGGATGTCATCCCTCCATTGCGGCGGTCAGGGCTCGGCGGGTGAGGACCCCCGCCAGGTGCTTGCGGTAGTCGGCAGCGCCGTTGAGGTCGCTGGGTGGGTCGGTCCCCTCGGCCGCGGCGGCGGCGGCCGAGGCGACCAGCTCGGCGGACGGGGGCTTCCCGACCAGGGCCTCCTCCACCCCCTTCGCCCGAAGGGGGGTCGAGCCCATGTTCGTCAGCGCCACCCGGGCATCGGCGATGCTGCCGCCGTCGACACGGACCGTGGCGGCCACGGCGACGATCGACCACTGCTGGGCGGAGCGGATGAACTTCTCGTAGTGCGACCCCCAGCCGGTGTGCTTCGGGATGCGCACGTGCGTGAGCAGCTCGTCCTCTCCGACGACGGTCTCGAAGATGCCGGTGAAGAAGTCCCCGGCCGGGACCGTCCGCGTGCCGTCCGGTCCGGCGATGACCATCTCGGCGTCCAGGGCGAGCGCGGCCGTGCCGATGTCCCCGGCCGGGTCCCCGTGCACGAGCGCCCCGCCGACCGTGCCGCGGTGGCGCACCTGCGGGTCGGCGACCTGCTCGAGGGTCTGCGCCAGCAGCGCGGCGTGCTCCCGCACCAGGGGGTCGCGCATCGCCTGGTGGTGGGTCGCGGTGGCCCCGACGACGACGGCCTCGCCGTCGTCGGTGATCGCGCGCAGGTCCTCGATGCGGCCGAGGTCGATCACGGTCTCCGGGGAGTTCATCCGCAGCCGGAGGATGGGCAGCAGGCTCTGCCCTCCCGCGAGGACCTTGCCCCAGTCACCCGCCTCGGCGATCGCGGACAGCGCCTCGTCGACGCTCTCCGGCGCGACGTAGTCGAACTGCGAGGGGATCATGACGTAGCTCCTTCCGAGCCACCGGTGTGGGACTGGATCGCCCGCCACACCCGTTCGGGCGTGCACGGCATGGGGACGTCGGTGACCCCGAAGGGCCGAAGGGCGTCCACGACGGCGTTGACGACCGCCGGGGTGGAGGCGATGGTGCCCGCCTCGCCGACCCCCTTCACGCCGAGCGGGTTGTCCGTGGAGGGCGTGACCGTCCGATCGGTGTCGAAGTGCGGCAGGTCGGCTGCGGTCGGCACGAGGTAGTCCACGAAGGAGCCGGTGACGAGGTTGCCCTCGTCGTCGTAGACCGCCTCCTCGAAGAGGGCCTGGGCGATGCCCTGCGCCAGCCCGCCGTGCACCTGACCGTCGATGAGCATCGGGTTCACCGGGGTGCCGATGTCGTCGACGCAGGCGTAGGTGCGGATGCGTACCTGACCGGTCTCGGTGTCGACCTCCACCGCGCACAGGTGCGTCCCGTGCGGGAAGGAGAAGTTCACCGGGTCGTAGGTGGCCTCCGAGTTCAGCGTCGGCTCCATGCCCTCCGGGAGGTCGTGGGCGGTGAAGACCGCGAAGGCGGTCTCGGCGATGGTGACCGAGGACCCCGGCGCGCCGGCGACGGTGAACCTGCCGTCCGCGAACTCGAGGTCCTCCTCGTTCGCCTCGAGCTGGTGCGCGGCCACGCGCTTGGCCTTCTCGATGACCTTGTCCACCGCCTGCATCACCGCGACGCCCCCGACCGAGAGGGAGCGCGAGCCGTAGGTGTCCAGGCCCTTGGGTGAGGAGGCGGTGTCGCCGTGGATGATCTCGACGTCCTCGAAGGGGACCCCGAGCCGGTCGGCGACGATCTGGCTGAAGCCGGTCACGTGCCCCTGGCCGTGCGGGCTGATCCCGGTGACGACCTCGACCTTGCCGGTGGGCAGCATCCGGACCGAGGCGCTCTCCCAGCCGCCGGCCCCGAAGTCCAGCGAGCCGAGCACCCGTGACGGGGCCAGGCCGCACATCTCGGTGAAGGTCGAGACCCCGAGCCCGAGCTGGACCGGGTCCTGGGACTCCCGGCGCCTCGCCTGCTCGGCCCGGAGCTCCTCCCAGCCTGCGAGCGCGACCGCCTTGTCGGTCGCCGCCTCGTAGTTGCCGCTGTCGTAGGTCAGGCCCGCGACGGTGGTGAAGGGGAACTCCTCGTGGGTGATCCAGTTCTTCCGGCGCAGCTCGAGCGGATCCATGCCCAGCTCGGCGGCGAGCTCGTCCATGATCCGCTCGATGCCGAAGGTGGCCTCCGGCCTGCCCGCGCCCCGGTAGGCATCCGTGGGCACCTTCGTCGTGAAGACCCCCTCGCACCGGAAGCGGTAGGCCGGGAACTTGTAGATCGCGGGGAACATGAAGGCACCGAGGACGGGCACGCCCGGGGTGAGCAGGCGCAGGTACCCGCCCATGTCGGCGAGCAGGTGCACGTCGAGCCCGGTGACCCGACCGTCCCGCGTCGCGGTGATGGTCAGGTCCTGGATCTGGCCGCGTCCGTGGTGGGCGGCGGCCAAGGTCTCCGAGCGGGACTCGGTGTACTTCGCCGGCCGGCCGAGCCGGCGGGCGACGATGGTGGTAATGACCTCCTCCGGGGTGATCGTGATCTTGCCCCCGAAACCGCCTCCCACGTCGGGGGCGACGACCCGCACCTTGTGCTCGGGGATCCCGAGCGTCATGCCGAGCATGGTGCGCAGGATGTGCGGGATCTGCGTGGACGACCACATCGTCACGCCCTCGTCGGTGGGCTGGACCAGGACCGAGCGTGGCTCCATGAAGGCGGGGCTCAGCCGCTGCTGGGTGAACCGCCGACGGACGGTGACCTCGGCGTCACGCAGTGCGTCGTCGACCGACCCGCCAGAACCTGCCGTCGCGGAGTCGAGCTCCCAGGTGTAGCAGCGGTTGGACTCGGTGTTCGGGTGGACCAGCGGCGCCCCGTCCGCGAGGGCCTCCTCGAGGTCGAGGACCGGGGGCAGCGGCTCGTACTCGATGTCGATCTCCTCGAGCGCGTCCGCCGCCTCGGCGCGGGTGCGCGCGGCGACCACGGCCACCGCGTCCCCGGCGAAGTTGACCTGGTCGACGGCAACGGAGGGCGCCCCCGGGTTGACCATGTCCGGTGTGACCGGCCACGCGCACGGCAGGTCGCCCTGCTCGGCGAGGTCGGCGCCGGACCAGGCACCGAGGACCCCGGGTGCCGAGCGGGCGTCGCCGACGTCGATGGAGGTGATCCTCGCGTGCGCCATCGGGCTGCGCAGGATCGCCAGGTGCACCATCCCCGGCAGGGTCATGTTGTCCACGTAGGTGCTGCGCCCGGTGGTCAGGTGCCGGTCCTCCTTGCGCTTGCGGGAGGCCCCGATCTCCTGGGTCGGCTGGTCGTCGACGGCGGTCATGACCGCTCACCCCCTGCGACCTGCTGCACGGCGCTGACGATGTTCTGGTACCCCGTGCACCGGCAGAGGTTGCCCTCCAGCCCCTCGCGGATCTCCTGCTCCGTCGGGTCGGGGTTGTCCTCGAGCAGGTCGATGGAGGACATGATCATCCCGGGCGTGCAGTAGCCGCACTGGAGCGAGTGGCAGTCGTTGAAGGCCTGCTGCATGGGGTGCAGCCGGCCGTCCGTCGCGATCCCCTCGATGGTCGTGACCTCGTGGCCGTCGGCCTGGACCGCGAGCACCGTGCAGGACTTCACGCTCGTCCCGTCGAGGTGGACGGTGCAGGCACCGCAGTTGCTCGTGTCGCAGCCGACGAGGGTCCCGGTCTTGCCCAGGGTCTCCCGCAGGTAGTGCACCAGCAGCGTGCGTGGCTCGACGTCGTCGGTGTACTGGACACCGTCGACCTGGACAGTGATTCGGGTCATCGTCGACTCCTCGGGTTGGTTTCGCTCAGGTCAGGAGCTGGTCGTGGGATCGCAGCGGGCGGTCGGGGTCGCCGGGCGAGTCGCTCCGACCGGCGCGATGGATCGGTCCGTCGAGGTCGCTGAGCGGCTCTCCGCCGCCGCCCCAGCGGTGGGCGATGATCTCGGCGGCGATGCTCACCGCGGTCTCCTCGGGGGTACGGGCCCCGAGGTCGAGACCGATCGGGCTGGAGAGGCGGGCGAGCTCCGCCTCGGTCAGCCCGGCCTCGCGCAGACGGGCCAGGCGGTCCTCGTGGGTGCGCCGGGAGCCCATGGCGCCGATGTAGTCGATCGCCGGGATCCGCAGGGCCACCTCCAGCAGCGGCACGTCGAACTTGGGGTCGTGGGCGAGCACGCAGACGACGGTGCGCTCGTCGACCGCTCCCGCGTCGACCTGCGCCTGGAGGTAGCGGTGCGGCCAGTCGACGACGACCTCGTCCGCCTCGGGGAAGCGGGTGGCGGTCGCGAAGACCGGCCGGGCGTCGCAGACGGTCACGGTGTACCCGAGGAACTTCCCGATCCGGGCGCAGGCGGCGGCGAAGTCGATCGCGCCGAAGACGAACATCCGGGGGGCGGGGGCGTGCACGGACGCGAAGACCCGCATGCCCTCTCCCCTTCGCTGCCCGTCGGGGCCGTAGGTGAGGGTCTCGCTGTGGCCCGCCGCGAGCAGGCCGCGCACGTCGTCGAGCACGGCCGCATCGGCGCGCTCGCTGCCGATCGACCCGGAGCTGTCGTCCTGGTGGATGACCATCCGTCGGCCCACCCGCTCCAGGTCCGGGTGCTCGATGACGGTGGCGACGGCGACGGCCCGGCCCGCCTCGATCTCCTCCGCGACCGCGGCCAGGTCCGGGAAGGTGTCGCGGGAGACCTTCTCGACGTAGACGTCCATGATCCCGCCGCAGGTCAGGCCGACCGACATCGCGTCCTCGTCGCTGATGCCGTAGCGGTGCAGCTGAGGGGCGCCGGAGGCGAGCACCTCCTCCCCCGTCTCGTAGACCGCGCCCTCGACGCAGCCACCGGAGACGGACCCGACCGCCTCGCCGCGCGGCCCGACGAGCATGGAGGCGCCGGGCGGTCGGGGGGAGGATCGCCACGTGGCCACGACGGTGCCGAGGGCGACGTCCTCACCCTGGCGCCACCACTCCAGCAGCTCGTCGAGGACGTCACGCACAGCTGTGGCTCTTCGCGCCGTGGCGGTCGGTCAGGTCATCGACCGACGACTCTGTCGATTCCATGTGCTGAGCATCATCCATCCGGGCACTCAGGGCAAGGGGTGGGGGCGGTCCACGTCCTCCCCCGAGGCCAGGTCGGCGCAGTCCACCGTCGTCACCGCGTGGGTGGCGAGATGGTCCCGGGCCCCCCGGTCGCCGACGGCCACCTCGAGGACGCCGGCCCAGTGCTCGGACCCGATGAGCACCGGGTGGCCCGGCCCGTCCCGGTAGTGGGCCCGGGCCAGGGAGGCCGCTCCGGCCCATCCCTCGGTGAGGACCCGTCGCACGACGGCCGCCCCGACGTCGGGCAGGTCCACGAGGGAGACGAGGGCCGCGGGTGCGCCCGTGCCGGGCACCGCCTCGAGACCGGCACGAAGGGAGGCCCCCATCCCCTGCGCCCAGTCCCGCGCGAGGACGGCCCGCACGTCGAGGCCGGTGAGCAGGTCCCGCGCGGCCTCGTGCTCGCAGCCGAGGACGACGACGACGGGATCGCAGCCCCCGTCGCCCAGTGCGGTGGCCGCGCGCCGCAGCCACGAGGTGCCGTCGGCGTCCCGGACGAGCGCCTTGGGGCGGCCCATCCGGGTGCCGGCTCCGGCAGCCAGCAGCACCCCCGCGGCACGCGGTGGGGTCATCCTCGGCCCGCTCAGACCCTGTCGAAGGTGTCCGGGTCGGGCCCGAGCCGTCCCTCGGCGCCGCGGTCCAGGGCGCTCAGCCGGTCCATGTCCGCGTCGGTCAGGGTGAAGTCGAAGATCTGGGCGTTCTCCTGCATCCGCTCGACGCGGGAGGACTTCGGGAAGACGACGTGGCCCAGCTGGAGGTGCCAGCGCAGGGCCACCTGCGCCGGCGTGCGACCGAGCCGCTGCGCGATGTCGCGCACCGTCGGGTCGTCGGCGACCTGTCCCTTGGCGATCGGCGACCAGGCCTCGGTGACGACGCGCGCCGCGGCATTGGCCTCGCGCACGCTCGAGTTGGTGAAGAAGGGGTGCACCTCGACCTGGTTGACCGCGGGCACGACGCCCGACTCGGCGAGCAGTCGCTCGAGGTGGGCGGGCTGGAAGTTCGACACGCCGATCGAGCGGGCCCGCCCCTGCTCCCGCATCTCGACCAGGGCCTGCCACGTGGAGACGAAGTCACCGTCGTAGCGGGTGGGCAGGGGCCAGTGGATGAGGAAGAGGTCGACGTGGTCGGTGCCCAGCCGCTCCAGGGTCTGCTCCATGCTGCGGTGGGCGTCTGCGGGCGCGTGGTGGCCGTTGTCCAGCTTGCTCGTGACGAAGACCTCGGAGCGCTCGAGCCCGGAGTCGCGCAGGGCGGCGCCCACGCCCTCCTCGTTGCCGTACATCTGGGCGGTGTCGATGTGTCGGTAGCCCACCTCGAGGGCCTGCCGGACGACGTCCGCGGTCTCTGCCGGAGGGACCTGGAAGACGCCGAAGCCCAGCTGGGGGATGGTGTGTCCGTCGTTGAGTGTCAGTGCGGGAACGTCCATGCCCTCACCCTGGCACAGCACCCGGCCCTCGGTCCTCGCCCATGGCCGCGGCCAGGGCCTCCAGCCCGTCGACCCCTAGGACCTCCCGGGGCAGCAGCGGCACCTCCACGAGGGGCAGCTGCGGCAGCTGTGAGCGGAGGGAGGCCAGGTGCCCGTCCTCCACGTCGCGGCGGGCGGCGAGCAGCTCGCCCGCGGGTGCGGGCGAGCGCTTGTTGACCACGAGCGCACCGACGCGCATCCCGGCACGTCCGAGCTGCTCGTGCAGCTCGACCGTCTCGAGCACCGGCAGGCGCTCGGCGGCGAGGACGATGACGAAGGCGGAGCGCGCCGGGTCCTGGAGCTGCTCGCGCAGCCCCCGGAAGCGGGCCTGCCGACGGTCGAGGATCTCGCGGATCTCGGCGTCTCGGCGCTCCCGGCGGTCACGCGGCCGGCGTGCCCCGACGACGTCCGCGGCCGCCCGCTCCCCCTGGTCGCCCCCGAGTCCGCGCAGCGCGGCGCCGAAGCCGGCCGAGCGCTCCTGGCGCCGCAGCAGCCCCCCGGTCCAGGCCTGCATGAGCTCCGGCAGGGCGATGAGCCGTGAGGTGTGCCCGGAGGGGGCGGTGTCGACGATGACGAGCTCACCCGTGCGCCGCTGCTCGACGACCTCGCACAGCCGCTCGAGGACGGCCGCCTCGTGGGTGCCGGGCGCGTCCCGGGCCAGGTCGAGGTGCCCCGCGATCTCCCCGCGCAGGTGCTCGGGCATGAGGCGCTCCATCGTGTGCCGGACCGCTCCCAGGTGCTCCTCCGTCGTCCGGACGGGGTCGATCTCGAGGCCGCGCAGCCCGGGGAGCAGCTCCACCGGGTCGGGGCCGACCGGCCGGCCCCACAGGTGACCGAGGTTGTGCGCGGGGTCGGTCGAGACGAGCAGCACCTCCCGGCCGGACCGCGCGAGCGTCAGGGCGAGGGCGGCGGCCACCGAGGTCTTGCCGACACCACCCTTGCCACCGACGAAGAGCAGTTCCCGCGTGGCGGTCAGCTCGCCGAGCAGCCCCATCTCAGCAGCAGGTGAAGTGGTCGAGCGGGCTGCGGTCCAGGCCCATCCTGCGGTGCCAGTCGTGGACCTCGTCGTAGATCACCGGGAGCAGCTCGACGGTGTAGTAGCTCGCCGGGTTGGGCACGCCGAGGGCCTCCGCGAGGACGATGACCCGGAAGAGGTCGTCCTCGTCCTGGCGGGCCCGGGCGAAGGTCTGACGGTACGGCCCGACGTAGGCCTCACCGATCCCCCGGGCCACCGCCTCCAGGCGGGCGCGCAGCCGCGTCACCGTCGCTCGCCGGCCCTCTGCGCCTCGGCCGCGGCGATGTCGGCGAGCTCGGCGTCGTCGTCACCCTCGTAGTGCCGTGCCCGACGCATCGCGCCGACCGACTCGACGATGACCCACAGGGCCGCGACGAGGATGATGAGGTCGAGCACGAGGAGGAGCCAGTTGCGGTCCGCGTAGAAGGTGCCCAGCTGGATGAAGAGGGCGTAGATCGTCACGACGCCGACGAAGACGAGCGGGACGAGCGCGGGCAGCGGGCTGCGTCGACGGCGCAGCAGCATGATCGCGATGATCGCCAGGGTGAGCGCGGCCATGAGCTGGTTGGTCGTGCCGAAGAGCGGCCAGATGAGCATGCCGCCGGACCCGTCCGCGCCGGCCCCGAAGGTCAGCGCGAGCGCGATGCCGACCGCCAGCAGGGTCGCCGAGGTCTTGCCGAGCCAGACCCCCATGACCTCGCCGATCTCCTGGACGACGAAGCGCTGGAGGCGCACACCGGTGTCCATCGTCGTCGCGGCGAAGAGGATCGCCGTCGTGGCCATGACCGTCGCGGCGAGGGACTGCGGCAGCCCCAGCCCCGCCTCGACGATGGCCCCGCCACCGTCGACGAAGGCGGTGACGCCTCCGTCGTTGAAGGCCTGGTAGACCGCCTCCCAGTCGGCGAGGGTGCGGAAGCCCGCGGTCGTGGCGACGATCGCGCCCAGGGCCAGCAGCCCCTCGCCGACCGCGCCGAAGTAGCCGACGAACCGCGCGTCCCCCTCCGTGCCCAGCTGCTTGGAGCTCGTGCCGGAGCTGACCATGCCGTGGAAGCCGGAGATGGCGCCGCAGGCGATGGTGACGAAGAGGAGCGGGACGATCGACGGGGTACCCGCCGGGACGTCGGAGTTCCAGGCGGGGGCGACGACGTCGGGACGGGCGATGAGGACCGAGCCGTAGAGGATGCCCAGGGCGATGAAGAGCTGGAGCCCGTTGATGTAGTCCCGCGGCTGGAGGAGCACCCACACCGGCAGCATCGAGGCGATGCCCGCGTAGACGAAGAGCAGGATGATCCACACCGCGTCGTCCGGCAGGCCCATGACCGTCTCCGGCAGCGCCAGCGGCACCTGGTCACCGACCCAGATGACGGCGTACAGCGCGACGACGCCGACGATCGAGACGATCGGGAGGTTCCAGTGCAGCCGGTAGATCGCCTGGCCGATGAGGACGGCGACGGCGAGCGCGCCCCAGGTGGGGATGACGGCGCTCGGGGTGGAGATGAGCAGCCCGGCGATGACCACCGCGAAGGCGGCGTTGACCATGAGGAGCAGGAGGAAGATGACGACGAGGAAGAGGTTGCGCCCCCGGGCCCCGATGTAGCGACCGGAGAGGGCCCCGATGGACTGGCCCCGGTTGCGCACCGAGGCCCACAGGGCGCCGAGGTCGTGCATCCCGGCGAAGAACACCGTGCCGAGCGTCACCCAGAGGAAGGCCGGGAGCCACCCCCAGATGACGGCGACGGCAGGACCGACGATGGGTGCGGCACCTGCCACCGACGTGAAGTGGTGGCCCCAGAGGACGTACTTGTTCGTCGGCACGAAGTCGACGCCGTCCTCGAACTGGTGCGCCGGGGTCGGTCGCGAGTCGTCGAGGGCGTACACCCGCTGTGCGAGGTACTTCGAGTAGAGGAGGTAGCCCGCGATGATCATCGCGACACCGATGGCGGCGAGCAGCAGGGAGTTCAAGGGAGCGCCTTCCACATGTGATCCGTCTCACGTGAGGGTAGTCGCACCCGCCACAGGAGTGTCCAGGGGTCACGCGTCCGGTGGAGGGTCCTCGTCGGTGAACGGTCCGCGGGCGTGCCGGCGCTCCATCTCGAGCAGACGGTGCTTGGCGTCGGGGCCGCCGCGGTAGCCCCCTTCGCTCCCGTCGCTGCGGACCACCCGGTGGCAGGGCAGGAGCAGCGGCACGGGGTTGTTCGCGCACGCCCCGGCCGCCGCCCGCACGGCGCGCGGTCGCCCGGTCCCGGCCGCCAGCTGGGCGTAGGTCGCCGTGCGCCCGTAGCCGATCGTCGGCAGCGTGGCGACGACCTCACGGCGGTACCCCGCGACCAGCCGCAGGTCGAGGGGCACGTCGATGTCGGTGGCCCGACCCTCGAGGTAGGCGGCGACGGCCCGGGAGGCGGTGTCCAGGCGGGCGGGCGCCCGCAGCACCCGCGGGCTGACCCGTGCCGCGAGGTCGGCGAGCACGGCGTCGTGGTCCTCCAGCTCGAAGGCGAGGCGCACGACCCCCACGTCGGTGGCCGCCAGCAGCAGGGGGCCGAGCGGGGAGTCCATCCGCCGGTAGGCCACGTCGAGGATGCCCTCGTCCGCCGCCTTCGTCGCCAGCCGGTCGTGGAGACGGGTGAGCAGGTCCTGGTCGTTCATCGGATCTCCTTCGTGCGCAGGGTCTTCAGCCCGTCCGCTGCCGCTCGGCGGGCGGCGGCCTCGCTGCCGCCGACGAGGTCGGCGATCCTCGCGTAGGACAGTCCCCCGAGGTACCGGTAGGTGACGACGTGGCGCTGCTTGGTGGGCAGCTCGGCGACGTGCGCCCAGACCCCTTCGTCCTCGTGGCGGTCCTCGGTCGCCACCTCCGGCGGCTCGGCCACCGGGTCCGTGCGGCTGCGCGCACGCGCCCGGTGCACGTCGACGCACTTGCGCCGGGCGACGGTCACGAGCCAGGCCCGCACGTCCACGTCCTCCGGCAGGTCGGGCCAGGCGCGCAGTGCGGCGAGGAAGGTCTCGCTCCACGCGTCGTCGACGTCGGCGGCCGGCAGCGCGCCCCGGCACACGCCGAGCACGAGCGGCCCGTGCTCGCGGACCACCTGGTCGAAGGGGGGCAGGCTCACCGTGACCCCTCAGAAGAGCGCATCGCGCTCCGCCGCCGGCGGGCGCTCCAGGTCGAGCAGGCGGCGCTTGCGCTCCAGGCCCCCGGCGTAGCCGGTGAGCGACCCGTCGCTGCCGACGACGCGGTGGCAGGGCACGAGGACCGAGATCGGGTTGGCCCCGACGGCCCGTCCGACGGCCTGGGCGGCGCCTCCGGTCTGCGCCGCGATCTCCCCGTAGGTCGTGGTGCGGCCGTAGGGGATGCGCTCGAGCAGGCGCCAGACCTCGCGGTGGTGCTCGCCGCCACGCAGGGCGTAGGGGATGTCGAAGGCGCGCCGTCCGCCGCCGAGGTACTCCTCGAGCTGCTCCGTGAGGTGCGCTAGGAGGGGCTCGTCCGCGAGGGTGACCTCCGGCCCGTGGTCGGCGCCCTGCGGCAGGGTCCAGTGACCGGGGAAGTACAGCCCGACGAGGACCGTGCCCGCAGCCGATGTGTCGACGACCGCGGTGAGGTCGCCGAGGCCGGTCGGGAGGGTCGCGTGCCGCATGGTCATGCTCTCGATCATCGTCGATCCCGGTGCGAGGTGTACGTCCATGCCCCGTGGACGCGCGGGAGCAGGGTTTCGTGAGATGGGTAGCCTTGCGCGCCATGAGCATCCGCGCATGGCAGGTCCAGCAGCTCGGTGAGCCCGCCGACGTCCTCACCCTCGTCGACGTCTCGGTGCCGGAGCCCCGCCCCGGGCAGGTGCGGGTGGCGGTGCGCTCCCGCGCGCTGAACTTCGCGGACATCCTCCTCTGCCGCGGCGAGTACCAGGTCCGGCCGGAGCCTCCCTTCGTCCCCGGTCTGGAGGTGTGCGGCGACGTCCTCGCCGTCGGCGAGGGGGTCGATCACGTCGAGGTCGGTGACCGGGTGCTCGGGGGGACCGACCTCCCCTTCGGCGGGTACGCCACGGAGTGCCTCATGGAGGCCGACGCGACCTTCGCGGCACCGGAGGGCCTCGACGACGCCGCTGCCGCGGCGCTCATGGTCAGCTATCAGACGGGGTGGTTCGGGCTGCACCGCCGCGCCGGCCTGCGCGACAGGGAGCACCTCCTCGTCCACGCCGCCTCCGGCGGTGTCGGCTCGGCCGCCGTGCAGCTGGGCAAGGCCGCCGGTGCGCACGTCATCGGGGTCGTCGGCGGGGCGGACAAGGTGGCGATCGCCCACGACCTCGGGTGCGACGTGGTCATCGACCGTCGCGAGGAGGACGTCATCGGGCGGGTCAAGGAGGCCACGGGCGGCCGTGGCGCCGACGTGGTCTACGACCCGGTCGGTGGCAGCGCCTACCAGCAGAGCACGAAGTGCATCGCCTTCGAGGGACGCATCGTCGTCGTCGGCTTCGCCAGCGGCCGGGTGCCAGAGCCGCGCCTGAACCACGCGCTCGTCAAGAACTACTCGGTCCTCGGCCTGCACTGGGGCCTCTACCGCGAGCACGACCTGCCTCTGGTGCGCCGGTGCCACGACGAGCTGGTCCGGCTCGCCGACGACGGGCGGATCGCGCCCCTCGTCACCGAGCGCTTCCCCTTCGAGGAGACGCCGGCCGCGTTCGCCCGTCTGGCCGGGGGCTCGAGCACCGGACGCATCGTCATCGAGGGCTGAGGGTCCTCGCTCGGCACCTCGTCGACCGGGCCCGCGGTCAGGGTGCCGTCAGCGGCTCGGCCAGCCGGCTCAGCTCCGCGAGGGCGTGCGCGACCGGGCGACGCCGCTGGGCACCGGCTCGGGTGACGGCGGCGATCCGTCGGGACGGCGCGTGCTCCCCGGACAGCGGGATCCGGGCCACCGGGTGCAGGTCGGGCCACCGGGAGAGCCGGGAGACGACGCACACCCCGAAGCCGGCGGAGACCAGGGCGATGCCGGTCTCCCACTCGTCGGCGTGGTGGGCGATCTTCGGGGTGAACCCCGCGCCCGCGCAGGAGGCCATGACGAGCTGGTGGTACGTGCCGCCCGGGCGCCCGATGATCCAGTCCTCCTCGGCGGCGTCGGCGATGGACACCGACGCCTGGCGGGCCAGCGGGTGGTCCTGCGGGACGACGAGGTCCAGCGGGTCGTCCAGGAGCAGGTGCTGCGCGAAGCGCCCCTCCGTCCGCGGTGGGGTCGAGGCGGTCACGACCACCACGCCGAGATCGGCGTCACCGGCGAGCACGAGGTCGTAGCACTCGCTCGGCTCGGCCTCCACCAGACGGGTCTCCAGCTGCGGGTACTCGAGCGTCAGCGCGCGCATGACCGGGGGGAGGAGAGCGCTGGCGGCGGTCGAGAAGCCGCAGACGGTGAAGGTGCCCTGGACCGTGTCGGTGTAGGCGTCCAGGGCCGCCCGTGCCCGCTCCCACTCCTCGGACATGACGTCGATGTGCCCCAGCAGGGTCCGCGCGGCCGGGGTGAGCCGCACATTCCGGCCGTGCCGCTCGAGCAGGTCGACGCGCAGCTCGTCCGCGAGCTGGGCGACCCGCTGCGAGACCGTCGACGGCGAGTACCGCAACGCCTCGGCGGCGCCGGTCACCGTGCCGTGCCGGTCGATCATCTCGAGCATGGTGAGCCGGACATCGATCATGCGGCTGGACCGAAGGGTTTCAATCGAGATCCTGTGACGGTCAAGAAGGGTCGGTTCGTCGCATCCTACGTGCGGGACACCTCACGTGTCCGTTCCCACACCTCGCAGAAGGAGTTCTGGTGTCCGACCGCGCCGTCGCTGCGGGCTCGTCCCGGCAGCTGCGGGTCGGCGCAGGCGCCCTGGCCGCCCTGTCCGCCGCCGCCAACATGGCCAGCCCTCTCTACCCGCTCCACCAGCAGGCCCACACGATGTCGGACCTGTCGATGACCCTGCTCCACGCCACCTTCGCCGCGGCCGCGCTGCCGGCGCTGCTGCTCTTCGGCTCCGCAGCCGACTCGTTCGGCCGGCGCCCCGTGCTGCTGGCGGGCCTGGGGGTCGCCGCCCTCGGGTCGACGGCCTTCGCGCTGGACCTGGGCGGCGTCGCCGGACTCTTCCTGGGGCGGGTGCTGCTCGGGGTCGGCCTGGGTCTGGGCACCGGCGGTGGGATCGCGCTCATGGTCGAGGCGTCGCCGGCGCACCGCCCCTCGCTCGGCTCGACGACGGCCACGGTCGCCTTCGTCGCGGGGACCGGGCTGGGGCCGGCACTCGCCGGGGAGGTCGCCGAGCTCTCCGGCAGCACCCGCACCCCCTACCTCACCGCGCTCGCTGTCCTGGCCCTCGTGGCGTGGCGGGTCCGGCGACTGCCGGCGTACCGCCCGGTCACCCAGCAGCGCTGGCGGCCCACACGGCCGGCCGTCCCCGCCTCGATGCGCGAGACCTTCGCGGTGGCCTCCGCCACCGGATTCCTCGGGTGGGCCGCCGTGGGGATCATCCTCGGGGTGCTGCCCGCGGTGGTCACGGACGCGCTCCCCGGCGCCGGTCCCGCGCTGACCGGCACCGTGGCGGGCTCGGTCCTCCTCGTGTCCGCCGCCAGCCAGGTCCCCGCCCCGTGGCTGCGCCCCCGCGCCGCGCAGACGATCGGCCTCGCCCTCCTCGCCCTGGGCGCCACGCTGCTGCTCATGGCCCAGCTCGTGGTGCTCGGCGACGGACGGGTCATCGCGGTGACGGTGGTCGCCGCGATCGTCACGGGCGCCGGGCACGGGCTGAGCTACTGGGGCGCCAACCGGGAGACCGACGTGCTGACGCCCCCGGCCCGCCGCGCCGAGGTCACGGCCGCGCTCTACCTCGCCTTCTACCTGGGGTCCGGGCTGCCGTCCGTGGCCATCGGCCTGCTGTCGGCGACGATCTCCCTGGAGGCGGCCTTCGTCGTGGTCCTCCTGACCCTGCTGCTGGCCACCATCGCCTTCATGCCGGTCCCCGGCCTGACCGTCGTCGGTCTCCGGCCCCCTCGTGCCGCCGGCGGGCCCGAGGGGTCCTCAGCCGGGGAAGGCCCGACGGGAGGCGAGCGCCTCCTCGAGCTCGGACTGCATGTCGACGACGGCGCGACGCACGCCCTGCTGGAGGTCCCGCTCCAGGCAGGCCCGGGAGAGGGCCAGCGTCTCCTCGGTGACGAAGCGTGAGGGGTAGGCCGTCGTCGCCACGCGCGCCAGGGCGTCCTCGCCCAGCCACTGGGTCATCGGTGGGACGTCGGTGAAGTAGCGCTCGACGAAGGGGGTGACGAGCGCGCGGTCCTGCGGCCCCCAGAAGCCCGCCGCGATGGCGACGAGCTCGTAGTTGCTGCGCTCCCGGTTCGTCGTCAGCTCCGACCACGCCGCGGCCTTGGCCTCCGGGGTCGGGATCGCGGCCCGGGCGGTGAGCGCCCCGAGCCGGCCGGACATGGTGTTGTCCGCGGCCAGGGCCGCCTCGATCCCCTCCTCGGCGACGAGCCCCCGGCGGGCCAGCTGTCCGAGGACGACCCAGCGGAAGTCCGCGTCGTCCTCGAGCCCGGGAGGCAGGTCCCGCCCCTCGGCCCACGGACGCAGCCGGCCCTCGACGTCGTCGCTCGTGCGGGCGATCAGCCGGGCGGCGTGCAGCGCGCGCGAGGAGCTCGGCTCGGCCACGGCCAGCACCTTCTCGCCGACCTCGGCCATCCGTGCGGTCGCGGCGGCCTGCTCGTCCTCCGGCAGCAGCACCCGGATCACCCGTGCGGTCAGGTGCATGCCCGCCCGGGCGAAGATCGAGTCGTTCGTCTCCGTGACGAGCGCCGCCTCGCCGAGGTCGACGAGCAGGCGCGGGTCCACCGCGCACAGCGCCACGGCGTCCCGCAGGGCCACCCAGATGACCGCCCGCGCGGTGTCGTCGGTCATCACCGGGAGCTGGGTGCGCAGCGACCCCAGCGAGGTCTCGTCGAGCAGCGGCGTCGCCCACGTGAGGTCGCCCGCGTTCGGCAGGACGAGCGAGGCGTCGAGGTCGAGGCCCTCGAGGAGCGTGCTCGCCGCGTCCACCTGCACCTCGACGCGTGAGGTCTCGCGACCCCCGTGCCACGTCGCCACGTCGAGGGCGTGCGGCCGGTCGGCCGGGTGGTCGGCCGGAGCCGTCCTCGTCAGGGTGCCCGTGGAACGGTCGACGGCGAGGGCGTCGACGCCGGCGGTGAGCAGCCAGCTCTCGCTCCACCGCTGGAGCGGACGACCGCTCGCCCGCTCCATGGCCGAGAGGAAGTCCGCGAGCGTGCCGTTCCCGAAGGAGTGGGCCGTGAGGTAGTCCCGGATGCCGGAGAGGAAGGCGTCGTCGCCGATGAACTCGATGAGCTGGCGGATGACCGCGGCGCCCTTGGCGTAGGAGATCCCGTCGAAGTTCGCCAGCGCGGACTTCGCGTCCGGGGCGGGCGAGCCGGCCACGCTGTGGGTCGAGGGCTTGCGCTCGGCGCTGTAGCCCCACGACTTGCGGGACATCGTCGAGTCCACCCACGCCTCGGTGTACTCCGTGGCCTCGACGAGGCAGCGGTGGGCCATGTACTCGGCGAAGGACTCGTTGAGCCACAGGTCGTCCCACCACTTGGGGCTGACGAGGTCGCCGAACCACATGTGCGACATCTCGTGGCTGATCGTGTTGGCCCGCGTGAGCATCTCGTCCCGGCCGACCGACCCTCGGAAGAGGTAGGCGTCCCGGATGACGACGCAGCCGGGGTTCTCCATCGCACCGGCGTTGAACTCCGGGACGAAGACCTGGTCGTAGTCGTCGAAGGGGTAGCGGATCCCGAAGATCGAGTGGAAGTAGTCGAAGCTGCGGCGGGTCACCTCGAGCATCTCCGGGGCGTGCTCGCGCAGCTGCTCCTCGAGGGAGGCCCGCGCCCACAGCCCGAGCCGGATCCCGTCGTGCTCGTCCCGGACGGCCACGTAGGGCCCCGCGCACAGCGCGACGACGTAGGTCGAGAGCGGCTGGGTCTCCGCGAGACGCCAGATGCCGTCCTCCCCCGGCTCCCCGGACCCGTTGCCGATGACCTGCCACCCCGCGGGCGCCCGGACGCCGAAGGCGTAGGGGGCCTTGACGTCCGGCTGGTCGATGCAGGCGAAGACCGCCGGTGCCGCGTCCAGGAAGAGATGGCTGAAGACGTAGTCCTGGCCGTCCGCGGGGTCGGTGGCCCGGTGCAGTCCCTCACCGTCGTGGCTGTAGGCCATCGTCGCCTCGACCTCGAGGAGGTGCCGTCCCGGGGTGACCCGCAGCGGCAGCCGGCGCTCCGCCAGACCCGTCACGTCCAGCTCCACGCCGTCGAGGGTGGCCCGGTGCAGCGTCACCGGGTCGATGTCGACGAAGGTGTCCCCGTCCGCCGTGGCGTCGAGGTGGATGCGGGTGAGCGAGCCGAAGGTCTCCGTGCCCCGGTCGAGGTCGATCTCGACCTCCATGCGGGTCACCGACAGCAGGTCGGCGCGGGAGATGGCTTCGTCGCGGGTGAGGGAAGGCACCCGGGCATCGTGTCAGAAGCGGTGGGGTCCTTGGGCCATCCCCTGGAGGCGAGCGATCCGCTGGTCCATCGGCGGGTGGGTGGACATCAGCCTGGAGACGTCCCGCGCGCTGAAGGGGTTGGCGATCATCATGTGGCTGGCGTTCTGGAGCTGCGGGGTCGGCTCGAGCGGGGCGGCGGCCACCCCGTGCTGGAGCTTGTCGAGCGCCGACGCGAGCGCCATCGGGTCACCGGTGAGCTTCGCGCCGTCCTCGTCCGCGTCGTACTCACGGGTGCGGCTGATCGCCATCTGGATGACCATCGCCCCCACGGGCGCGAGCAGGGCGACGAGGATCGCGGCGACGGGGTTGCGGTCCCGGCCGCCGAACCACAGGCCGATCGAAGCGACGGAGGAGATGACCCCGGCCACGGCACCGGCGACCGAGCTGGTGAGGATGTCGCGGTTGTAGACGTGCATCAGCTCGTGGCCGAGGACGCCGCGCAGCTCGCGCTCGTCGAGCAGCTCGAGGATCCCCTCGGTGCAGCACACGGCCGCGTGCTCGGGGTTGCGGCCGGTCGCGAAGGCGTTCGGAGCCCGCGTCGGCGAGACGTACAGACTCGGCATCGGCTGCCCGGCGCGCTGGCTCAGCTCCTGGACGATCCGGTGGATCTGCGGGAACTGCTGCGGGTCGGCCGGGTAGGCGCGCATCGCCTTGATGGCCAGCTTGTCGGAGTTCCAGTAGGAGTACGCGGTCATCCCGACGCCGACGAGGCCGAAGAGCCACATGAACATGCTGCCGCCGAGCGCGTACCCGACGAGCAGGAGCAGCGTGAAGATCCCGCCGAAGAGGGCGGCGGTCTTCAACCCGTTGAAATGCCTGTGCATGTCGTGCACAACGTTCGGAGAGAGCGGTTACGTTCCCACGCCGAGCAGCAGGACGGGCACGAAGGTGGCGGCGACGAGCAGCAGCCCGGTCGCCACGCTCACCGCGGTCCCTGCCCGTCGGACCGGCTCCACCGCCCTCGGGCCCTCGTCGGGCAGGATCACCAGGGCCAGCCACCGCAGGTAGACCGCGATGCCGAGGACTGCCGCGGCGACGGCCGGGAGGGCGACCCACCAGACCCCCTCCGCAGCGAGGGGCCGCAGCACGACGATCTTCGCGAGGAGCCCGGCGACGCCGGGAGGCAGCCCGGCGAGCGTCAGCAGCCCCAGCCCGAGGACGGCGGCGTGGACGGGCCGGCGGCGCAGCAGTCCGCGGTCTTGCCCGAGGGTGCGTCGCCCGTCCGACGAGAGCGAGGCGACGACCGCCAGCACGGCGGCGGACGCGACGACGTAGACCGCGAGGTAGCCGACCGCGGCGGCGATGTCGCCGCCGGCCAGCGCCGCGACGACCCAGCCTGCCTGGGTCACCCCGGACCAGGCCATGAGGCGGAGGGGGTCGGTCGCGGTGAGCGCGAGGACGGCACCGACGAGCATGGAGACCACCGCGAGGGCACCGAGCAGCGGGGTGAGCAGCTCGGCGACGCCCGTGGCGGCCCGCACGACGGCGACCAGGGCGCCGAGTGCGGCGACGCTCGAGACGGTGGCGAGCAGCAGGGCGACGACGGTGCCGGACCGCGGGTAGGTGGCCGGGGCCCAGGCGTGGAAGGGCACGAGCGAGAGCTTGAAGGCCACCCCGGCGACGAGGAGCACGGCGCCGAGGGTCAGGACCGCCGGCGCCTGGTCCCCCTGGACGGCGGACCACGCGGAGGCCTCGTCCAACCGGATGCTGCCGGTGGCGAGGGTCCACGCACCGGCCCCGACGACCGCGATGGCGAAGGAGGTCACCGAGGTGGTGATCAGATGCATCGCCCCGCTGTCGGCGAGATGGCCGCGCAGCACGGCCAGGGCGACGATCGGCAGCGTCGCCAGCTCGAGGCCGACGAGCCAGCTGCCCAGGTCGTGGGCCCCCGCGACGACCGTGGCCCCGGTGACGGTGGCCAGCAGCAGCGCCGCGTCCACACCGGGCCCGCCGTCGTCCCGCTCCTCTCCCGGACGGTCGTCGGCGTCGGCGGGGATCCCGAGCAGCAGCCAGAGGACCGCGAGGCCGGCGGCCGACGCGAGCGCCATGAGGGTCGCGCCGGACCCGTCGACGCGCAGCAGGCACTCGGACAGCTCGCTGCCCGGAGGCACGGTGACCGACATCGCGGGGTCGCCGGGCACGCAGACGGTGGCCAGGCTCCCCTCCGAGGCGGAGCGCACCCGCAGCACCACGGAGGCGACGAGAGAGACGAGCAGTGCCAGCGCGCCGAGCCCGAGGACGGCGGTGCGCCGCCGGGGCCACACGGCGTCGAGCGCGAGGACGAGGACGGCGCCGACGGCCGGGCCGAGGACGGGGGCGGCGACGAGCAGGTCGATGCGCGGGGCCCCTCCGAGCGCGGTCAGGGCGGTCATCGGGTCACCACGCTCGTGAGGGCGGGGTCGGTCACGGCGAGCAGCAGGCCCGGTGCGATCCCGAGGGCGACGATCGTCACGGCGAGCACCGCGCCGGGCACGAGGTCGGTCCCGGCGAGCTCGTCGACGAGCCCGTCGTGCTCCGCGGTGCCGGAGGTCCGGTCGTGGCCCTCACCGAGCCAGACGAGGCGGGCCACCCGCAGGGCGTAGCCCGCCGCGAGGGCTCCTCCGACCGCGGCGGCCGCGGCGCACCCGACGAAGAGCCGGTGCGGACGGTCCGCTGCCGGGTCCAGCGCCGCGACCACGGTGATGAACTCGCCCCAGAAGGCCGCGAGCCCCGGCAGGCCGAGGCCCGCCGCGAGACCGATGACGAGCAGCAGACCGGTCTTCGGGGCGTGCTCGCGCAGCGCGGTGCGCGGCACGCTCAGGTCGTCCCCGCCCCAGCGGTGCTTCAGGCCGCCGACGACGAGGAAGAGCAGCGCGGAGATCACCCCGTGGGCGATGTTGCCGTAGACGGCGGCGGCCACACCGGTCGCCGTCCCGGTCGCGAGCGCGAGCACGACGAAGCCCATGTGCGCGATCGAGGACCAGGCGATCAGACGCTTGAGCTCCCGCTCGACGAGGCAGACCAGACCACCCCAGACGATGCCGACCGCGCCGCACACGGCCAGCACGGGCGAGAGCGTCGCGAAGCCCTCCGGGACGGTGGCCAGCGGCAGCCGGATGATGCCGTAGGTGCCCATCTTCAGCAGCACCGCGGCCAGCAGCATCGAGCCGGCGGTCGGCGCGGTGGTGTGCGCGAGCGGCAGCCACGAGTGGAGCGGCCACACGGGCACCTTGACCGCGAGCCCGAGGGTGAGCAGCACGGCGATGACGGTCTGGGTCGTCGTGTCGATGCCCTGGCCGCGGGCGGCCCCGAGCGTGGCCAGGTCCGCGGTGCCGGCGCTGCTGACGAGCAGCAGCACCCCGAGCAGCATGAGCGTCGAGCCGAAGCCGGTGTAGAGCACGAAGCGGGCACCAGCGGCGGCCCGCTGCCCGGGTCGACGGTCGTCGCCGAAGCGGGTGATGAGCACCCACATCGGCACGAGCACGAGCTCGAAGGCGACGACGAAGAGGACCGCGTCACGGGCGGCGAAGGTGGCGACCGCACCGGCGAGGGTCAGCAGCAGGCACCCGACGAAGGTGGCCCCGCTGCCACCCCGCGGCCCGTCGTCGAGGGCGGTGTAGCAGGCGGCGGAGGTGACGAGCGCGGACAGGGCCGCGAGCGGCCCCCCGATGCCGTCGAGGGCCAGGTGCAGGCGCAGCCCGAGCGCCGGCAGCCACGGGATGTCGACCCCGGCGCCCGACCACCAGGAGAAGGCGACGAGCGCGAGCGTCGTGAGCGAGAGGGCCAGTCCCACGCGGGCGGCCACCCGGTGGTTCATCTCGGTACCGCCGCCGAGCAGCACGACCCCCGCGAGCAGGGGCACGAGGCAGGCCAGGACGATCATGCGAGCACCCCCGTGACGAGGCCGGTGAGCGCCACTGCGGCGACGAGGCCGACCCCGACGAGGGTCAGGCCGATCGTCGGCCGCGCCCGCCGGTGGGCACGCTCACCGGCTGCGCTGCTCCCGAGGGCGGCGCGGGTGAGGGCGCCGACGTAGGAGTCGAGCAGGTCGCGGTCGGCGTAGGCGACGAGCCGCGCCAGGGCCAGGACGGGGCGCACGACGGTGACCCGGTAGACGGTGTCGACACCGAGCCCGGCGCCGACCCCGGCCCCGACCCGCCCCTCGAGGAGCCGGTCCAGCCCGAGGCGGGTGTGCAGCAGCCAGCCCAACCCGATCCCGGCGAGCACCGCGAGGATCATCAGACCGAAGAGCGGCAGGGGCACGTGCGCGGCCTCCGGCAGACGCCCGAGGCCGAGGCCACCGAGGAGGCTGAGCACGCCGAGGACGACGAGCACGACGGCGACGGCGGAGGGCATGACGGCACGGCGGCCGTCCCGCCCCTCGTCCCCGGTCGTCGCGATGAGCAGTGCGCGCGTGGCGTAGGCCGCGGAGAGCACGGCGGTGGCGACGAGCGCGACGAGGACCACCTGCGCGAGTGTGCTCCCGGTCTCGGCGCCGTGGGCGGCGGAGGCGACGACCTCCTCCTTCGTCATCCCTCCGAGGACCATCGGGACGCCGGCGAGCGAGGCCAGGCCGGCGGCCCAGGCACCGAGCGCGACCGGATGTTGCCGGGCGCTGCCGGAGAGGGCCGCGATGCGGGTCGAGCCACGGGTCAGCGCCAGCCAGCCGACGACGAGGAAGAGCAGCGCCTTGAAGATCGCGTGACCGTAGAGGTGGCCGAGCGCGCTGCCGGCGGCGCCGTCGCCGACGACGGCGAGCGGGGCGAGCATGACGCCGATCTGGCTGATCGTCGACCAGGCGAGCAGTCGCTTCAGGTCCGGCTCGAGCAGGGCGCAGACGGCGGCGAGGACCATCGTCGCGGCGACGACGCCCCCGAGCACCGTGCGGGCGACCACCCCGTCCTCCCTCTGGAGCAGCGGCAGCAGCTGGGCGAGCACGACCGTCCCGGCGGCGACCATCGTCGCTGCGTGGATGAGCGCCGAGGCGGGCGTCGGGCCCTCCATCGCGTCGAGCAGCCAGTTGTGGAAGGGCAGCTGGGCGGCCTTGCCGAGGACGCCGACGACGAGGAGCACGAGGGCCGCCGCCAGGGCGACGTGGTGCAGGTCGCCGCCCCCGCCGCTCCAGTGCTCGAGGACCCGCGCACGGTCGGTGCTGCCCGCACCCGCGACGAGCACGGCCGCCCCGAGGAGGAAGCCGATGTCGCTGATCCGGGTGACGATGAAGGAGCTGTGCGCCGCCCGTCGCGGGCCGGGCCGGTGCGACCAGTGGCCGATGAGCAGGTAGGAGCACCAGCCCATGACCTCCCAGCCGACGACGGTGAGGACGAGGTCCGCGGAGAGGACGACCAGCACCATCGCCGCGCCGAAGAGGGAGATCGTCGCGTGGAAGACCCCCCGCCGGGAGTCCTCCGCGAGGTACCACGCCGCGTACGCCTGGACGGCAGCCACGACGAGCGCGACGACGAGGACGAGGAAGGTACTCGTGGCCGAGAGCGAGAGGCCGAGCGGGAGGTCCAGGCCCCCCATGACGTGGCCGGGACCGACCGCCGCCTCCTCGGCGAAGGGGGCCCTGCTCCCCGTCGACATGTGGAAGGCGCTCACGCCTGCGAGCGCCAGGGAGGTGGTGGAGGAGGCGATCGCCAGCGCCGCGGCGAGCGCGCCGAAGCGGGCGAGGAGCAGCAGGACCACGGCCGTCAGGGCCGGCAGCGCGACGAGGGACCAGGCCATCACCCGGCGTCCTCCGCGAGGTCGATGCGGCCGCGGCGCCGGTAGGCGGCGACGATGACGGCCAGGGCGATGACGACCTCGGCGGCCGCGATGGTGATGACGAAGAGGGTGAGCACCTGCCCGCTCCACGACTCGTCGCGACCGAGCGCACCGGCGGTGACGAGCAGGAGGCTCCCTCCGCCCAGGACGAGCTCGGCACCGACGAGCATGAGCACGGCGTTGCGCCGGGCGAGGATGCCGTAGAGGCCCAGCCCCACGAGGAGGCTGGCGAGCACGTAGGGGCCGGCGAGGTGGATCATCCGCTCCCCTCCTCGGCACGGGTGCGCCCGCTCAGCCCGGAGACGGCGAAGGCGCCGACGAGGGCGGCGAGCAGGAGGAGGGAGAGCAGCTCGAAGGGCCACACCCAGGTCGCGAAGACCTGACGGGCCAGCTCCGCGGTCCCACCCGGGCGGACCTTCTCGTAGCCGGCCGTCGGCACGAGGACCGCCGCGACGAGCCCGGCCGTGCCGGCGCCGACGAGCGCCGCGAGCAGCCGGTGGAGCCGCGAGGTGGAGTGCTCGGAGCGCCGACCGATCGGCGCCCGGGTGAGCATGAGCGCCACGAGGACGAGCACGACCACCGCGCCGACGTAGACGAGCACCTGGACGAGCGCGACGAGCTCGGCGCCGAGCACGAGGTAGCACCCGGCGAGGCCGAGCAGCGCGACGACGAGCCAGAGCGCGGAGTGGACGACCTGGCGGGTGGTGACGGCGAGGGCGGCGGAGCCGGCCGTGATGACGCCGGTGGCGACGAAGGCGAGGTCCAGCCCGGTCACGTCCCCTCCCCCCGGCGCGGACGGGAGCTGCGCCGCGGACGCTCCAGCGCCTGCACCTCGGCCGGGTCGGCGGCGGCGGGGTCGAGCTCGGGCGGGGCGGGGACCTCCTGCGCCCACTCCCCGAGTCGCTCCTTCTCGTGGAGCAGGTCACGGATGTCGGTCTCGGCGTATTCGAACTGGGGGCTCCAGAAGAGCGCGTCGAACGGGCAGACCTCGACGCAGATGCCGCAGTACATGCACAGCGAGAAGTCGATGGCGAAGCGGTCGAGCACGTTGCGCTGCCGCGCCCGGCCCCCTTCGGTCGCCGGAGGCACCTCCTCCTTGTGGGAGTCGATGTAGATGCACCAGTCCGGGCACTCACGGGCGCAGAGCATGCAGGAGGTGCAGTTCTGCTCGATGAGCGCGATGACGCCACGGGAGCGGGCGGGCAGGTCCGGCGCGACGTGCGGGTACTCCCGGGTGTGCGACGGCGAGACCAGCTGCCTGGCGGTGGCGGCCATCCCCTGGACGAGGCCGGGGAGTGCGCCCGGGGCCTTCGGCCGGTGCTCCTCGGTCATGACACGATCACCACCCCGACTGCCGTGACGGCCAACTGGACGAGGGCGAGCGGGACGAGGACGAGCCACGCGAGGCGCTGGATCTGGTCCTCGCGCAGCCGCGGCCAGGCGACCCGCATCCAGATGATGAGCAGCACGACGACCAGACCCTTGAGCAGGGTCCACAGCCAGCCGAGCAGGTCCTCCGCCGGGCCGTGCCAGCCGCCCAGCCACAGCACGGCGAAGAAGATCCCCATGACGACCATCCCGGCGTACTCCGCGAGCATGAAGAAGGCGAAGCGCAGGCCGGAGTACTCCGTCCACGGGCCCATCACGAGCTCGCTGTCGGCGATCGGCGCGTCGAAGGGGACCCGCTGCAGCTCGGCGGTCGCGGCGACGAGGAAGACGATCGCCCCGGGCAGCTGCCACAGCAGCCACCACGGGGTCCACTCCTCGACCACCGTGACGAGGGAGAGGGTGCCGGCGGCCATCGCGACCGATGCGACGGAGAGCACGAGCGGCAGCTCGTAGGCGAGCAGCTGGGCGGCGGCCCGCATGCCGCCGACGAGCGCGTACTTGTTGGCGCTCGCCCAGCCGGCCATGAGGGTGCCGAGCACGCCGACCGCGGTCACCGCGAGGACGAGGAGGATGCTGCCGGGCACGTCCGCGGCGACCAGGCCGGGGTGGATCGGCAGCAGCGCGATCGCGACGAGGTAGGGGATGAGCGCGACGGCCGGCGCGAGACGGAAGACCCCACGGTCCGCGGCGGCGGGGGTGATGTCCTCCTTCTGGACGAACTTCACCCCGTCCGCCACGAGCTGGGCCCACCCGTGGAAGCCGCCGGCGTACATCGGGCCGAGCCGGCCCTGCATGTGCGCCATGACCTTGTGCTCGGTCTGCCCGGCGACGAGCGGCAGCACGAGCACCGCGACGAGCGCGGCCAGGGAGCGCAGCGCGATCTCGAGGACGCTCATCGTTCCTCCCCCTTCGCCGGGCCCCGCTCGTCGTCCGCGGGCCCCGCTGCGCGCGGAGCCCCCGTCGCGGACCCCGAGCGGGGCTCGGGGGGACGGGGACCCCAGTCCGGGCCCGGGACGCCGGGAGCGGTCACCCGGCGGCGGCTCGGGGAGCGCTTGGAACCGCGCCCCTCACCGGGCTCCTTGCCGCCCGGCCACGGCTTGGTCGCCCGGGAGGCGAGCACGAAGGACTTGCGCAGCGGGTGCCCCTCGAAGCCCTCCGGCAGGAGCAGCGGCCGCAGCCCCTCGCCCGTCCCGTCGTCGAAGCCGGTGACCTCCAGGCCGAACATCTCGTGGGTCTCGCGCTCGTGCCAGGCCGCCCCGGCGAAGACACCGGTGAGGCTGGGCAGGCCGACGCGGGCGGGGACCCGGACGCGCAGCAGCAACGTGCGCTGGTCGCGCTCCGGGGTCGGTCGCGGGTCGAGGAGGTGGCAGACGACGTCGAGGCCCGGGTCCTCCTCGCGGTCGGTCTCGTCGACCGCGCTGAGCCAGTCGAAGAAGGTGTACCCCTCCTCCTTCGCGGCGACGGCGCTCGCGACCCACTCCTGCGGGGTCGTGGCACGGCTCTCCAGGGGCACCTCAGGCCCCCTTCGTCGGTCGGCGCAGCAGGCCGCGGCGCACCTCTCCGGCGCCGGCGGCGCGGTGGCCGGCGTACTTGGCGCGCAACGTCCTCGTCGTCAGCGACTCGGCAGCGATCTGCTCCTGGAGGGTGAGGATGCCGTGGAGCAGCGCCTCGGGACGCGGCGGGCAGCCGGGCACGTAGACATCGACCGGCACGAGCTGGTCCACGCCCTTGGTCACCGAGTAGGAGTCCCAGTACGGGCCGCCGGAGTTGGAGCAGGCACCGAAGGAGATGACGTACTTCGGCTCGGGCATCTGGTCGTACAGACGGCGGATGGCCGGCGCCATCTTGTCGGTCACCGTGCCGGAGACGACCATGAGGTCCGCCTGCCGCGGGCCAGGGGCGAAGGGGATGACCCCCAGCCTGATGAAGTCGTGCCGGGCCATCGAGGCCGCGATGAACTCGATGGCGCAGCAGGCCAGCCCGAAGTTGAAGACCCACAGGCTGTAGCGACGGCCCCAGTTGAGCACGACCTTCATCGGCCGCGGGGCGAAGGCGCCCGCGGCCCCCACGCGCGGCATCGGCAGGTCGGTCGTCATCCCGGACACCCTAGGTCAGGTCCACCGCAGCAGCCCGCGACGCACCGCGTGCAGCAGGCCGATGAGGATCACACCGATGAAGATCGCCACCTCGACGAGGCTGGCCGCCCCGAGGTCCGTGCGCAGCACGAGCGCCCAGGGGAAGAGGTAGACCACGTCGACGGCGAAGACGACGTAGAGGAAGGCGTAGGCCAGGTAGCGCACCCGCGTCTGCGCCCAGTGCTCGCCGACGGGGTCGATGCCGGACTCGTAGGTGGTCAGCTTCGCGCGGGTCGGGGCGCGCGGCGCGAGCAGCCGCCGTGCGGAGTACGCGGCGACGACGAGGAGGACGCCGATGACCAGCACTCCCGCGACGACCAGATAACCATCCACGCCGACACCATAAACGCGGGTCCCCGGCGGCGTCGGGAGGTCCCAGAACATGCGGACCCGTCGTGGTGGCCCTAACCTCGGTCCATCGCCGGGCAACGGGGCCCGGCCGAGACACGGAGGAACCCCTGTGCGTCCATCAGCCGCAGCCACCACCGCAGCAGCCGCCACCGCGGCGCTGGCCCTGACCGCCCTCGCCAGCGCTCCCGCGCAGGCGAAGAACCCGAACAACTCGAAGAAGATGACCCAGGCGGTCACCGTCGAGAACGTCCACGACCACCTCGAGGCCCTCCAGTCCATCGCGGACGCGCACGACGGCAACCGCGCCGCCGGGACCTCGGGGTACGAGGCCAGCGCCGACTACGTCGAGAAGACCCTGCGTGACGCCGGCTACGAGACGGAGCGGCAGTACTTCCCCTTCGTCTTCGAGGAGGTCCACTCGAGCAGCCTCACCGAGGTCTCCCCCGACGCCCGCGAGGTCGAGCACGTCCCGATGTCCTACAGCCAGCCGACCCCCGCGGACGGGGTCACCGGCGACCTGGTCGCCCCCGCGACCGCGACCGGGTGCGATGCGGCCGCCTACGACGGCGCGGACCTCTCCGGCAGCATCGCCCTCGTCAGCCGCGGCACGTGCAGCTTCGGCGAGAAGGCCGTGGCCGCCGGTGAGGCCGGCGCCGAGGCGGTCATCGTCTACAACAACGAGTCCGGCCCGCTCAACGGCACCCTCGGCGGGATCGAGCCGGACAGCGCCCCGGCCACCGGCATCACCCAGGCCGAGGGCGAGGCCCTCCTCGAGAAGATGCAGGCCGGGCCGGTGACGATGACCTTCGTCCTCGAGAAGACCATGGAGGAGCGCGAGACCTTCAACGTCATCGCCGAGACCGACACCGGCCGGGACGACAACGTCGTGATGCTCGGGGCCCACCTGGACAGCGTCATCGACGGGCCGGGCATCAACGACAACGGCTCCGGCACCGCGGCGATCCTCGAGACCGCCGTCCAGCTGAGCAAGGTCAACAAGCTCAACAACACGGTGCGCTTCGCCTTCTGGGGCGCCGAGGAGCACGGGCTGGTCGGGTCCAACCACTACGTCGCCGACCTCGCGGAGAACGACCCGCAGGCCCTCGACGACATCGCGACCTACCTCAACTTCGACATGGTCGCCTCGCCGAACCACATCATCGGGGTCTACGACGCCGACGAGTCGACCTACGAGGCCCCGGTCGACGTGCCCGAGGGCTCGGCGGCCACCGAAGAGGTGCTCACCGACTACTTCGACTCCGGGGACCAGCCGTGGGTCGACACCGAGT
>CAYSGN010000006.1:0-56429 GCA_964430615.1 uncultured Janibacter sp.
TCCGCATCCCGGTGCACATGGTCGAGGTCATCAACAAGCTGGCCCGCGTCCAGCGCCAGATGCTCCAGGACCTCGGGCGCGAGCCCACCCCGGAGGAGCTGGCCAAGGAGCTCGACATGACGCCCGAGAAGGTCGTCGAGGTCCAGAAGTACGGTCGCGAGCCGATCTCGCTGCACACCCCGCTGGGTGAGGACGGCGACTCCGAGTTCGGTGACCTCATCGAGGACTCCGAGGCGGTCGTGCCCTCCGACGCGGTGAGCTTCACGCTGCTCCAGGAGCAGCTGCACAGCGTCCTCGACACGCTCAGCGAGCGCGAGGCGGGCGTCGTCTCGATGCGCTTCGGTCTCGCCGACGGCCAGCCGAAGACCCTCGACGAGATCGGCAAGGTCTACGGCGTCACCCGCGAGCGGATCCGCCAGATCGAGAGCAAGACGATGAGCAAGCTGCGCCACCCCTCGCGCAGCCAGGTGCTGCGCGACTACCTCGACTGAGGAACGGCCCGGACGGGGTCTTCGTCCTCGTCGCCCGATGGACGAGAGGTCACCGACGGCGAAGGGGGCGCAGCAGGCGCCGGCCGAGGGCGCGCCAGGCCTCCACGCCCGCGCTCGGCCAGAGCAGGGCGCGTAGCTGGGCCGAGCGCATCCGGGTGCTGCGCACCCCTCCGACGACCGCATCGACCTCGTCCGAGACATCGGGCAGCTCTCGCCCGGGCGGGGCGTAGCGGGCCGACTCGAGGGTCACGACGACCTTGTCCAGGTCGTGGCGCGAGTCCTCGCCGAGGCTCGTGCGGCGGGCCAGCCAGGCACCGGTCTGCCGGGGCGTGGCGCCCACCGGGGGGACCACCCCGAGGTCGCCGAGGCGGGAGATCAGGTCCTGCCACTCCCGTTCGACCCGGTCGGCCTCGTCCGTCGCGGCGGACTCCGCTCGGCGGCGGGCCAGCCATGCACTCGCCGGCATCAGGGCCAGGACGAGCGCGAGGACGACCAGGCCGAGCAGCCACCACACCCAGACGCCGGTGCCCTCGTCCTGAGCGGCCGCGTCCGTCGGAGCCGCGGTCGTGGGCTCCTCGCTCTCGGTGGGTGTCGGCGTGGGGGTCGTCGTCGTGCTCGTCGTCTCCTCCGGCCCGGCCTCCACGTCACTGGTCGTGATCGAGTAGTCGGGGACGTCCGCGGCGCGGGCACCGGGCGTCGGCTCGAAGCGCACCCAGCCCACCCCCTCGAAGTACAGCTCCGGCCAGGCGTGGGCGTCCTTGGCCTGGATCGTCCACTCTCCCTCCTCCTCGGTGCCCGGGAGGAATCCGACGACGGTGCGCGCCGGGATGCCGTCCGCCCGGGCGAGCAGGGTCATCGTCGCGGCGAACTGCTGGCAGTACCCGACCTTGGTCTCGAGGAAGGAGAGGATCGGATCGTCCGGCCCGTTCGGGGGGTCGGGGATGTCCAGGTCGTAGGTGAACTCCGGGCTGCGCAGGTACTCCTGGAAGGTCTGGGCGGCGGTGAGCGGGTCGGCCACGCGCGGGACGAGCTCCCGGGCGAGGGACGAGATGCGCGAGGCGGACCCCGGGGCGAGGCGCAGGTAGCGCTCGTCGCGGGCGTCCTCGTCGACCGGCCGGTCGGGGTCGCCCTGCCCGAAGTGCTCCGGGGTGAGGTCCAGCTCGGTCGAGGAGACCGCGTAGCTGCTCGGTGAGGACTCGACCCGGGCGGTGCCATCGGGGCCGAGAGCCCACGGGACCCCGTCGGTGCTGACCCGACGTGTGCGGTCGGGCAGCGCCAGCTGCGGTGCGGCCACCTTGTTCTCGCTGACCTCCATGGAGCGCTGGTCCCGGGGGATGGACGTCGAGATGCGGGCCATCGGGTCCTCCGGCTCGAAGCCGGCCTTCGGCACCAGGTCGGTCGCGCGCATCCTGCCGAAGCCGTCGGTGAAGTCGGTGACGACGGCGACCCGCAGCGGTTGCGGGCTCGGGTCGTTCGTGCGGTAGGTGAGCACCGGGTCGGTGCTGGGGTTCTCCAGGGAGCGACGCAGGTCCAGCTCGGTGGAGAGCCGGATGCCCTGGCCGGAGCCGAGACCGTCACCGCCGCCGCCCCCGAGGCCGTCGAGCACGTAGCGGGTGGGCAGGTGCGGGGCCAGCAGCGGCACGACGAGGGCGGCCGCGAGCGCCATGGCGCCGAGCACCGCCGCCTGGCGGGTGAGCGCGCTGCTCGCGCTGGACTCTCCGTCCCGCCCTGCGCGGGAGAGGATCGGGACGGCCGTCGCCCAGGCCCGCAGGTCCAGCTCGGACTGGTGGGCGACCATCATCAGCCACAGCACGGCGCCCGCGACGAACCAGCCCCAGGGCAAGGACCCGCCGGAGTTCGAGGCGGAGACGAGGAAGAGGGAGAAGAGCGGCAGCCCGGCGATCGTCGGGGAGTCCGCGGTCGCCGTGGACAGGTCCACCGCGAGGGCGACGACCATGATGATGACCACGAGGGCGACGGCGACGCCCGGGGTGGCCGGCGCGGGGGCCGCGTAGGTCGTCACGGTCTCGTAGGCCTGGCGCATGTGGCCGACGAAGGCGGTGACGGTCGTGGGCGTGGGCAGCACGCCGTAGACGGTGGTCTCGGAGAGCTTCGCGACGAGGAGGTAGCCGGCCCCGGCCAGGAGCTGGCTGCCGAAGACGAGCAGCGGGCCGAGGGTGAACCGGCGGGCGAGCATGCCGGAGAGCGCGATGACGAGGACGCCGACGATCGCCGGTGCGAGCCACGTGGACTCGTCGAAGAGCCGGGAGAGGGGCATCGCGACGACGATCGTGGCCAGGGCCCCGAGGATGCCGGCGGTGACGTGGGTGCGGGTCATCGGGCCACCGCCGAGCCGACGGTGAGGTCGGACCAGGCCTGCGCGAGCGGCGCGCCCGGTCGCACGACGACGGCCTGCCAGCCGCCACCGGTGAGGCGCAGGGCGGTCTCGTCCGCGGGGCCGGTGCCCACGGAGGAGGCGGTGAAGCCGCCCTTGTCGACGACCATCGCCAGGCCGTGCCCCGTGCTCGCGGTGCACAGGTCCGCGACCTGGTCGTCCAGTGCGCCGACGATCGTGACGACGAGGCCGCCGCCGTGGCGGGCGAACTCCTCGAGCGCATCGACCATCCCGCGTGGTGAGGTCGTCGCGCTCGGCTGGACCGCGGCGAGCGCGTCGAGCGCCTGGTCCACGTCCTCGACGGCGGCGAGCAGCCCGGCCTGGGCCGACCCCAGGCTCAGGTGCACCTCGAAGCGGTCCGAGAGCAGCCGGGTGACGACCGAGGCCGCCGCGGTGACCGCCCACTCGAAGGAACCGCCGCTCCCGGTGCCGGCGTGCGAGCCACGGCGGTCGTCGAGCAGCACGAGCGCGCGCCGGCGGGAGGGCTCCTCGTCCTGGCGGACCATCGTCTCGCCGGTGCGAGCGGTCGAGGCCCAGTGGATGCGGCGCAGGTCGTCGCCGTAGCGGTACTCGCGCACCCCGACGTCGTGCTCGCCGTGGAGGGCGACGCGCGAGGTGGAGGAGGTCTCGCCGCCACCTCCGGCGGAGACCCCGCGCACCCCGTCCAGCGGCAGGACCCGGGGCAGGACGACGAGGGCGGAGGAGCCCGGGAGCGAGATCGAGCGGGTCGCCAGACCGAAGGCGTCGGTGACCCGGAGCGACATCGGCCCGATCCGGTGGTGGCCGCGCACGTGCGAGCGCACCCGGTAGGTCAGGCCGCGTGTCTCGCCCCCTTCGAGCCGGGGGATCAGCAGACGCGGGCGGTCACCGAAGGCGTAGGCCAGCTCCTCCTCCGCCCGCAGGAGCGGAGTGGTGCGCCGGCCGGCGTTGTGCACCTCGAGGGTGACGTCCGCGTGCTCGTCGGTGTTGACCCGCGCCGGGACCACCTGGCGGCGGACCTCGATGTCCACGGTGCGGCGGGCGAGCAGCATCGCGAGGCCGAGCAGGGCGACGAGGAGGACCCCCACCTTCGTCAGGTCGTGCAGCCCGAGCACCATCCCGGCCAGGCCGACCACCACACCCGCGCCGAGGAAGGCCCGGCCACGCGTGGTCATCGCCGCTCACCCCCCGGCGGGGACACGCGTGCGCTCGACGATCTCCCCGACGACCTGCGCGGGGGTCCGTCGGGCCAGCTGGGCCTCGCTGCCGAGCAGCAGCCGGTGACCGAGCACGACCTGTGCGATCGCCTGGACGTCGTCGGGCAGCACGTGGTCGCGCCCGGCGAGGGCCGCGCGCGCCCGTGCGGCCCGCAGCAGGTGCAACGTCGCCCGCGGGGAGGCGCCCAGCCGGATGGCGGAACTGTGCCGGGTCGCGGTCGCGATGTCGACGACGTACTGGCGCACCGCCCTCGAGGCGTGCACACCGCGCACGACGCGGACGAGCCGGGCGACGGTCTCGCCGTCGGTGACCGGCTCGAGCCCGGCGAGCGGTGAGACCCCGCCGTGCTGGTCGAGCATGTCGATCTCTGCCTGGGCGGAGGGGTACCCCACGGACAGCCGGGCCATGAAGCGATCCCGCTGGGCCTCCGGCAGCGGATAGGTGCCCTCCATCTCCACGGGGTTCTGGGTGGCCATGATGATGAAGGGGTCGGGCAGCGCGTGGGTCCGCCCGTCGACCGTGACCTGCCGCTCCTCCATCGACTCCAGGAGGGCCGACTGCGCCTTGGGGGAGGCCCGGTTGATCTCGTCGCCGACGACGACGTTGGCGAAGATCGCGCCGGGGCGGAACTCGAAGCGGTGCTGCTCCTGGTTGTAGATGCTCACGCCGGTGATGTCGCTGGGCAGCAGGTCCGGGGTGAACTGGATGCGGCGCTCGGAGGCGTCGATGCAGCGGGCGAGGGTCTTGGCGAGCATCGTCTTGCCGACGCCGGGCACGTCCTCGATGAGCAGGTGCCCCTCGGCCAGGAGCACGGTGATCGCGGTCGAGACCACGTCCGGCTTGCCCCGGATGACGGCGTTCATCGACGTCGCGAGGCGCTCGCCCACGACGGCCACGTCCTCGAGAGCGGCCCCGGACACCGTCCGCACGGCCTGGGCGTCGCGACTTCCCAGGGTCACCATGCCTCCGATCTCCGAGCGGCAGGGGCCGCTCCACTTCCCTCCACGTGCCCCACGAGCCTATGTCCCGGCCGGGCCGATGCCCAACACATTCGTCCGCTCTCCTCCGCCGGCGGCCCGGGGCCGAGGTGACCACGGCACGGGGCAGCGAATTCTGCTCCACCTTGCTCCACCCCGGTATTCCGGGGAAGAACGGCCCCGATGTGGCACTGATCATCGCAAGAGGGGTGTTTTGGGGGAGGAAGTGGAGTAAAGTGGGGGAATCAGGAAGAGCGTGGAGCCGATGTGGTCGAGGCGAAGGGGAGGTGACCCGTGTTCCTTGGTACGCACACCCCGCGTCTGGACGACAAGGGACGCCTCTTCCTGCCCGCGAAGTTCCGCGACAAGCTCGCCGGCGGCCTCGTCATGACCCGCGGCCAGGAGCGCTGCCTCTACGTCTTCCCGATGGACGAGTTCGAGAAGATCACCCGCAAGTTCCAGGAGGCGCCGACCTCCTCGAAGGCGGCCCGGGACTACATGCGCGTCTTCCTCTCCGGGGCGAGCGACGAGATCCCGGACAAGCAGGGGCGGGTCACCGTGCCCTCCGCGCTGCGCGAGTACGCCGGCCTCGACCGCGACTGCACCGTCATCGGAGCCGGCTCCCGCGTCGAGGTCTGGGACACCGGCGCCTGGGAGGACTACCTCGCCGCCACCGAGCAGACCTTCGCCGACCAGTCCGAGGAGGTGATCCCCGGACTCATGTGAGCAGCTGCTGCCGCCCGGCCTCCAGCCGTGACGCATGCCGACGCGTCTTCCCCCGCGCCGGACGCGTCCCGGATGGGGACCAGGTGGCAGCAGCCGGCCGCTTCCTTCCGGAGATCACCCATCGACACCAGAGACCACCCGCCCGTGCACGCCCCGACCATCCGGCCGACGAAGGGAGGACCCGTGGACGACGCCGATGCCGCCTCCCGGCACGTACCGGTCATGCTCCACGAGGTCCTCGACCTCATCGGCCCGGCCCTCGTCGCCCCGGACGACGGCCCGGCGGTCCACGTCGACGGGACCCTCGGCATGGGTGGCCACGCCGAGGCGGTCCTGCGGGCCGACCCGCGTGTCGAGCTCGTCGGGATCGACCGGGACCCGCAGGCCCTGGAGCTCGCGGAGCGGCGGCTGGCCCCCTTCGCCGACCGGGTCCGCCTCGTCCACGCCGTCAACGACGAGATCGGTGAGGTCCTCGACGACCTCGGTCTGCGGAGCGTGACCTCGATCTTCTTCGACCTCGGGGTCAGCTCCCTCCAGCTGGACGAGACCGATCGCGGCTTCGCCTACGCCCACGACGCGCCCCTGGACATGCGGATGGACCCCTCGGGCGGGACGACGGCGGCGGACGTGCTCAACACCTACTCCGCGGCCGAGCTGACCCGAGTGCTGCGCGACTACGGCGAGGAGCGTTTCGCCCGCAAGATCGCCGCGGCCGTCGTCCGGGAGCGGGAGTCGGCCCCCTTCGAGCGCTCCGGCCGGCTCGTGGAGCTGCTGCGCGCCACCATCCCCGCGGCCACCCAGCGCGGGGGCGGGCACCCGGCCAAGCGCACCTTCCAGGGGCTGCGCATCGAGGTCAACGAGGAGCTCGCCGGCTGGCGCCGCGCGCTGCCGGCGGCCCTGGACCGCCTCGCCGTCGGAGGGCGCATCGCCGTGCTCTCCTTCCACTCCCTCGAGGACCGCATCACCAAGCGCGAGCTGGCCGCCGGTGCCACCTCCAGCGCCCCCGTCGACCTGCCCGTCGAGCCGCCCGGGCACGCCCCCGAGCTGCGCCTGCTCACCCGCGGTGCGATGACGCCGGGGGAGGCCGAGCTGGGCGTGAATCCACGATCTGCTTCGGTGCGACTGCGCGCCGCCGAAAGAATCCGCCCTCCCCGTGCTAGGAAAGGCCCAAGATGAGCCAGATGTCAGTGGCGACAACTGTCGCGAGGCGCGCCTCGAAGGGGTCCACCCGCACGGCCCTGCACGTGGTGCGCTCCACCGACCGCGCCGGGTCCGCGTGGTTCCCCGTCATGTGCGTCGCGCTGCTCCTCGCGGGGCTGACCGCCGTGCTCATGCTCAACACGATGATGGCCCACGACTCCTTCGAGGTCGGCAAGCTCGAGGAGCGCTCCGCCCGCCTCTCCGACACCGAGGCCGCACTGACCCAGCAGGTCAACTCCCGCTCGGCCCCGCAGAACCTCGCCGAGTCCGCCGCCGACCTCGGCATGGTGCCGAGCACGAGCGCGGCCTTCGTCGACCTCGAGCGCGACGAGGTGCTCGGCGTGGCGAAGGTCGCCCAGGACCAGGACGCGATTAACGTGGGAGCCGGAGCCACGGCCACCGCCAAGGAGTCCTCGAAGACGTCCGACAAGGACACGAAGAAGGACGCGAAGGACAAGGCCTCGGACACCAAGAAGTCCTCCGACAAGGATCGGCGGAAGGACGAGGCGAAGGACAAGGACGCGAAGGACGCTGCGGCCCGCGACAACTGATCAGCACCACCCCCGAGACGAGCCGAAGGACCGCCCGTGACCCAGCGCCGACCCGACCCACGTCGCCGCCCACGCGGCAGGGGGTCCGGCCGCTCGGGGTCGGCCGGGCGCCCGTCGCCCCGCTCGGGGCGGCGTCCGCGTCCGGCGGGCCGCACGCCGCAGCGTCGTCCGGCTCGCCCGCAGCGCCCCGCGCAGCGGCGGGCCCCCGCTCGGCGGCCGGTGGCCTCCGTCCCGGCGACGGGCAGCCCACGCTCGCGGATGCGCACCCTGATGATCGGCACGCTCATCGTGCTCAGCCTCTTCGCCGCGCAGCTGCTGCGCATCCAGGGCTTCGACTCCGAGTCGGTGGCCAGCGCGGCCCTCGCGCAGCGCACGAGCACCGAGGTGATCCCCGCCGAGCGCGGGACGATCTACGACGCCGACGACGTCGTGCTCGCCCAGAGCCACGAGCGGCGCACGATCATCGCCGACCAGCAGGCCGTCGCGCAGTACGAGAAGGAGGTCGGCGGGGAGCCGACCACCGTCGGGGCGAAGGGAGCCGCGAAGGACCTGGCGCGCATCCTCGACGAGAAGGCCAAGGACCTCGAGCCCAAGCTCACCGGCGACAAGCGCTACGTCGTCCTCGTGGAGAACGTCTCTCCGCTCACCTGGCGGAAGGTGGAGGACCTCGGCATCCCCGGCCTGTACTCCGAGCGCACCACCCAGCGCACCTACCCCCAGTCGACGACCGTCGCCTCGCTCGTCGGCTTCGTCCAGCCGCAGGACCAGAGTGCGGGCGCCGGGCTGGAGCTCCAGCTCGACGACATCCTCCGGGGCGAGCCCGGCAAGGCGACCTACGAGATCGCCCAGAACGGCAGCCGCCTGCCCAATGCCTCCGACGAGGTCGAGGCCGCCGAGCCGGGGCGCGACGTGCGCCTGACGATCGACAACGACGTCCAGTGGTACGCCCAGAACGCGCTGGCGACCCAGGTGAAGAAGACCAAGGCCCTCTCCGGGACCGTCGTCGTGCAGCGGGTCGACACCGGCGAGCTCGTCGCGCTGGCCTCCTATCCCACCTTCGACCCCAACGAGCTGGGCAAGGACAAGGGGATCTACACCAACCTCGCCTTCAGCGACGTCTTCGAGCCGGGCTCGACCGCGAAGATCATGACCGTCGCCGCCGCGCTGGAGGAGGGGGAGATCACCCCGACGACGCCGATGATCCTCCCCGGCCAGATGGAGCGCGGCAACCGCGTCCTCAAGGACTCCCACCCCCACCCGGACGAGTACCGCACCGTCGCCGGTGCGCTCGCCGAGTCGAGCAACACCGGGATGATGCTCATCGGCGAGACGATGAAGCCGAAGACCCTCGAGGAGTACCTGCGCAAGTTCGGTCTCGGCTCCAAGAGCGGCTCCGGCTTCCCCGGCGAGTCCGCGGGACTGCTGCCCCCGGCCTCGGAGTGGAGCGGGTCCCAGCGCTACACCGTCACCTACGGCCAGGGCGTGTCGACGACCGCCGTGCAGGTGACCAACGTCTTCCAGGCGATCGCCAACGACGGGGTGCGCCTCTCGCCCACCCTCGTCGACGAGGTCGCCGACGGCGACGGGGGCTGGAAGGAGGGCCAGGAGGCCGAGCGCACCCGGGCAGTCTCGAAGAAGACCGCGGGCCAGGTCGCGCACATGCTCGAGGGCGTGGTCTCCGAGGAGGGGACCGCCCCCAAGGCCCGCATCGACGGCTACCGCGTCGCCGGCAAGACCGGCACGGCCGACCGGTACGACCCGGAGACCGGGGGCTACGCCGGCAAGACCGCGAGCTTCATCGGGTTCGCCCCGGCGGACGACCCCGAGCTGGTCGTCTCGGTCATCCTCCAGCGCCCGATCAAGGGCTACTACGGCGGTGAGGTCGCGGCTCCGGTCTTCAAGGACGTCATGACCTACGCCCTCAAGGCCGAGAAGGTCCCGCCGACCCCGGAGGGCTCGAAGGTCCCGAAGGTCAAGACGGACCTCGAGAAGAAGCCCGACCTCGACACCCCGGGCCTCCTGCATGACGAGGCCGCTCGGGACGAGCGGTAGAGTCGCCCATCGTGTCCTTTCCCCGTCCCGAGCACGTCCGTCCACTCACCCTGACCGCCGTCGCGGACCTCCTCGAGGGCCCGGCACGGGTGGTGCAGGGCGACCCGTCGACCACCGTCCACGGCGTCTCCCTGGACACCAAGACCGTCCGTCCCGGGGACCTGTGGGCCGCCCTGCCCGGCGCGAAGGTGCACGGTGCCGACTTCGTCGCCCAGGCCGAGCAGGCCGGCGCCCTCGCCGTGCTCACCGACGCCGAGGGCGTGCGCCGGATCAGCGCGACGGGCAGCGATCTGCCGCTCATCGAGTGCACTGGGCCGCGGTCCTCCCTCGGCCGGGTCGCCGCGGCGGTCTACGACAGCGCCGGGCGCCGGCCGAAGATGTTCGGCATCACGGGCACGAACGGCAAGACGACGATCACCTACCTCATGGTCTCCGCGCTCGAGGCGCTGACCCACACGACGGGCCTCATCGGCACCATCGAGACCCGCCTCGGGCCGGAGCGGATCCGCTCGGTCCGCACGACCCCGGAGATGACCGACCTGCACGCGCTGCTGGCCACGATGGGCGAGCGGGGCGTGGACGACTGCGTCATGGAGGTCTCCAGCCACGCCCTCACCCTCCACCGGGTCGACGAGGTCGTCTTCGACTTCGCCCTCTTCTCCAACCTCAGCCAGGACCACCTCGACTTCCACGGGACGATGGAGGAGTACTTCCTCGCCAAGGCGAGCCTCTTCACCCCCGGGCGCTCCCGCCGCGGCATCGTCTGCATCGACGACGACTGGGGGCTGCGCCTGGCTCGCGAGGCCACCGTGCCGGTGACGACGGTCACCTCCCGCCTGGACGTCGAGGCCGACTGGTACATCGGCGGCGACCCGCGCGAGCCGGACCTCGTGCTCACCTCCGCCGAGCACGAGCTGCACCTCAGCTCCGCCCTGCCCGGAGACTTCAACCGCGTGAACACCGCGATGGCCGCGGTGACCCTCATCGAGGCCGGGCTGCGTCCGCGCGACGTGGCCAGCGCCGTGCTCACCCGCCCGGACGTCCCCGGCCGGATGGAGCTCGTCCTGCCGAGCGACCCCTACCGCCCGGACCTCGAGGAGCTGCCGACCGCGCTCGTGGACTTCGCGCACACCCCGGATGCGGTGGCCGCTGCCCTGGCGGCGCTGCGCCCGCAGACCCCCGGCCTGCTCATCGCCGTGCTCGGCGCCGGCGGCAGCCGTGACCCGGGCAAGCGACCGGGCATGGGCGCCTCGGCCGCCGCCCACGCCGACGTCGTCGTCGTCACGGACGACAACCCCCGTGAGGAGGACCCCGCCCAGATCCGGGCCCAGGTCGCCGACGGCATCTGGCCGCGCTCGCGCGCGCGGGTCGAGGTGGTCGCCGGGCGTGTCGACGCGGTCACCCGCGCCGTGCAGATCGCCCGCGAGTCCGGCCCCGGGGCGACCGTGGCCCTGCTCGGCAAGGGTCACGAGCAGGGGCAGGAGATCCGCGGCGAGGTCCGCGACCACGACGACCGGACGGTCCTGCGGGCCGCCCTCGATGCCAGCGGAGAGCAGCGATGATCCCCATGTCCCTCGCCGAGGTCGCCCGGGTGACCGGCGGGCGCCTGCACGGCGTGACCCCCGAGGCCGCGGAGGACCTCCGCGTCGACGCCGACGTCGTCACCGACTCGCGGGAGGCCCGGCCCGGCAGCCTCTACGTCGCCCGGGTCGGGGAGCACGCCGACGGGCACGCCTTCGTCCCGGCCGCCGCGGAGGCCGGCGCCGTCGCCGCGCTGACCACCCGTGAGGTGGACGGCCTGCCGTGCGTCGTCGTGCCGGACGAGCAGGCCGGCTTCGTCGCGATCGCCCGGCACGTCGTCGACTCCGGCCCCGACCTGACCGTCATCGGCATCACCGGCTCCTCCGGCAAGACGAGCACCAAGGACCTCCTCGGGACGGTCCTGGCCGCCGCGGGGGAGACCGTCGCCCCGGTGGGCTCCTACAACTCCGAGGTCGGGGTGCCGCTCACCGTCTGCCGGGTCACCCCGAGCACCCGCTACCTCGTCGTCGAGATGGGCGCCCGCGGGATCGGGCACATCGACTACCTCGCGAGGATCGCGCCGCCGAGCATCGGGATCGTGCTCAACGTCGGCCACGCCCACGTGGGCGAGTTCGGTTCGATCGACGCCGTGGCGCGGGCGAAGGGGGAGCTGCCGGCCTCCCTTCCCGCCGACGGCGTCGCCGTCCTCAACGCCGACGACCACCGGGTCGCGGCGATGGCCGGGGGGACCGCGGCCCGGGTCGTCCTCGTCGGCGAGTCCGACGCGGCCGCGGTGCGCGCCACGGACATCACGGCCGACGCGGGTGGCCGGCCGCGCTTCACCCTCACCACCCCCTTCGGCAGCGCGCACGTGGAGCTGGCGCTCGTCGGGCGCCACCACGTCGGCAACGCGCTCTCGGTCGTCGCCGCCGCGCACGCCGCCGGGCTCGACCTCGAGACCATCGTCGCCGCCCTGCGCACCGCCGGCACGATCAGTCGCTGGCGGATGGAGGTCACGACCCGCGAGGACGGGGTGGTCGTGGTCAACGACGCCTACAACGCCAACCCCGACTCGGTCTCCGCGGCGCTGCGCAGCGTCGCCGCCATGACCGCCACCGGACGCCGCTGGGCGGTGCTCGGCGGGATGCTCGAGCTCGGCGCGGACTCCGACGTCCTCCACGAGCAGGTCGGGCGCGAGGCCGCGCAGCTCGGCATGGACCAGGTCCTCGTCGTCGGTGACGTCGCCGCGCCGGTCGCCGACGGTGCGCGCGCCGGGGGCGCCCCGAACGTGCGCCGCGTGCCGGACGCGGCGGCCGCCGAGCGACTCCTCGACGAAGAACTCGACACGGGTGACGTCGTGTTGTTCAAGTCCAGCCGCGACTCGGGGCTACGGTGGCTCGGAGACCGCATCGTGGAGAGGGGAGCCGGCCTGTGAAGACCGTCGTCATCGCCGCCATCGGCTCGCTCGTGCTCTCCCTGCTCGGCACGCCGATGTTCATCCGCTACCTCGTCAAGCAGGGCTACGGGCAGTTCATCCGCGACGACGGCCCGACGAGCCACCACACGAAGCGGGGCACCCCGACGATGGGGGGCGCGGTCATCATCCTCGCGACCGTCATCGCCTACTTCTTCGCTCACCTCGTCCTGTGGACCACACCGACGGCGAGCGGGCTGCTCGTCCTCTTCCTCATGGTCGGGCTGGGCGCCGTCGGCTTCGCCGACGACTTCATCAAGATCAGCAAGCAGCGCAGCCTCGGGCTGCGCTCGTGGCAGAAGCTCGGCGGGCAGACCTTCGTGGGGGTCCTCTTCGCGATCCTTGCGCTGCGGTTCGCCAACTCCCACGACCTGACCCCCGCCTCGACGCAGATCTCCTTCGTCCGCGACATCTCCGCGCTCGACCTGGCCTTCGCCGGACCGATCATCGGTGCGATCCTCTTCATCCTGTGGGCGAACCTCATGATCGCCGGCACCTCCAACGGCGTGAACCTCACCGACGGGCTCGACGGCCTGGCGACCGGGTCCTCGGTCATGGTCTTCGCGGCCTACGTCCTCATCTCGATCTGGCAGTTCAACCAGAACTGCCAGATGGGTCGGGCGGTCGGCTGCTACGAGGTGCGTGACCCGCTCGACCTGGCGGTGGTCGCCGCCGCGGGGACCGGTGCCTGCTTCGGCTTCCTGTGGTGGAACGCCTCGCCGGCCAAGATCTTCATGGGGGACACCGGGTCGCTCGCCCTCGGCGGGGCGCTCGCCGGGCTGGCCATCCTCACCCGGACCGAGCTGCTCATCGTCATCCTCGGTGGCCTCTTCGTCACCATCACGATGTCGGTCATCATCCAGGTCGCCTCCTTCAAGACCACCGGCAGGCGGGTCTTCCGGATGGCCCCCCTCCAGCACCACTTCGAGCTGCTCGGCTGGCAGGAGGTGACGATCGTCATCCGCTTCTGGATCATCGCGGGGCTCTTCGTCGCCGGCGGCCTGGCGATCTTCTACGCGGAGTGGGTCGTGGGGACCCGGTGACCTCGTCCGCGCGCCTGTCCACCCTGACCCACCGCGGCGCCGACTGGAGCGGCCTGCGCGTCGTCGTCACCGGCCTCGGGGTCTCCGGCTTCGCGGCCGCGGACGCCCTGCTCGAGCACGGCGCGCAGGTGAGCGTCGTCGACGCGAGCTCGCCCGGGCCGGGGAGCCCGCTGGCCGAGCGGGCCCAGGTCCTCGAGGTCCTCGGGGCCCGGCTGCTGCTCGGCGACGGCGCCGAGGCGGCCCTCCCCGCGCCCGCGGACGAGATCGACCTGATCGTCACCTCACCGGGCTGGCCGCCGCACCAGCCGCTGCTCGCGGCCGCCGCCGACGCCGGGATCCCCATCTGGGGGGACGTGGAGCTGGCTTGGCGGATGCGCCCGGCCGAAGGGGGCGCCCCCTGGCTGCTCGTCACCGGCACCAACGGCAAGACGACGACGGTCCAGATGCTCGCCTCGATCCTGCGGGCGGCCGGGCTGCGCGCGGCCAGCGCGGGCAATGTCGGCACCCCGGTCATCGAGCTCGTCCAGGATCCTCAGCCCTACGACGTCATCGCCGTCGAGCTGAGCAGCTTCCAGCTGCACTGGAGCCACTCCCTTCGCCCCCGGGCCGCCGCGTGCCTGAACATCGCGCCGGACCACATCGACTGGCACGGCTCCCTCGAGGAGTACACCCGGGCCAAGGGCAGGGTCTACGCGAACGCCGAGGTCGCCTGCGTCTACAACGAGGCGGACCCGGCCACCCGCCGGCTCGTCGAGGAGGCCGACGTCACCGAGGGCTGCCGGGCGATCGGCTTCACCCTCGGGGTGCCCGACGTCTCGACGTTCGGCCTCGTCGAGGACGTCCTCGCCGACCGGGCCTTCGTCGAGGAGCGGGCGAGCACGGCCGCCGAGCTCGCCACGCTCGAGGACCTCGCGGGGGAGGGGGCGACGCCCGCCCCCCACGTGGTCGCCAACGCCCTGGCCGCCGCCGCGCTGGCCCGCGCCCACGGCGTCCCGCCGGTGGCCGTGCGCGAGGGCCTGCGCGCCTGGCAGCCCGAGCCGCACCGCATCGCCGAGGTGGCCGTCCACGGGGAGGTGCGCTGGGTCGACGACTCGAAGGCGACCAACCCGCACGCCGCCCGGGCCAGCCTGCACGCCTACGAGCACGTCGTGTGGGTCGCCGGCGGACTGCTCAAGGGCGCCGACGTCGACGAGCTGGTCGCGGCCGCGGCCCCACGGCTGAGGGGCGCGGTGCTCATCGGGCGGGACCGGGCGCAGATCGCCGCCGCGCTCGACCGACACGCCCCGGAGATCCCCGTGATCGACGTGGCAGCGACGGACACTGGTGCGATGGACCTCGTCGTCCGGCACGCCGGGTCGCTGGCCCGCCCGGGTGACGTGGTGCTGCTGGCCCCGGCGGCGGCGTCCATGGACATGTTCGACAACTACGGGGCCCGGGGCGAGGCATTCGCCGAGGCCGTGACCAGGTACGTGCAGGAGGAGTGAGGGTGAGCAGCAGCGCGACGACCGGGCGTGGGGACAGCACCCCCGGCGGCGTGCGCAGCCGGTTCGAGGAGTGGCTCGAGCGGTTCGAGTCCCCGACGACCACGTACTACGGGCTGCTCGGCATCATCGGTCTGCTCGTCGGGATCGGGCTGGTCATGGTGCTCTCGGCCTCGATGATCGAGTCGCTCAAGGAGAGCAGCTCCTCCTTCACGATCTTCCTCAAGCAGGCCGTCTTCGCCGTCATCGGCGCCGTCCTGCTCTGGTGGGCCTCGAGACGCTCGGTGCGCTTCTGGAAGTGGCTCGCCGCGCCCGCGCTCATCGGCTCCTTCCTGCTGCTCCTGCTCGTCTTCACCCCCCTCGGCTTCGGCTTCCAGGGCAACCGGAACTGGGTCGGCTTCGGCCCGGTGACGATCCAGCCGAGCGAGATCGCCAAGCTGGGGCTCATCCTCGCCGGCGCCCTCGCCCTGGAGCGCAAGCGCGCCCGGCTCGGGGAGCTCGGGCACGCGCTCATCCCCTTCGTCCTCCCCATGGCCGCCGCGATCATCCTGCTCGTCATGCTCGGGCACGACCTCGGGACGGCGATGGTCATCGGGGCCATCGTCGTGGGCATGCTCTTCGCGGCCGGGGTGCCCCTGCGCTGGTTCGTCGTCGGGGTCGGCGGCCTGGCGGCGCTCGTCGTGCTCGCGGTGCAGACCGGCAGCAGCCGGATGGAGCGCATCCAGGTCTGGCTGCACCCCTCCCAGTGCGAGCCCGGCACGGACCTGTACTACGGCATCTGCCGCCAGCCCATCCACGGGCGCTACGCGCTCGCCGACGGCGGTTGGACCGGCGTCGGCCTCGGCGCGAGCCGGGAGAAGTGGGGCTGGCTGCCCGAGCCCTACAACGACTTCATCTTCGCGATCATCGGCGAGGAGCTCGGGCTCGTCGGCACCCTGACGATCATCGGGCTCTACGTCGGGCTGGCGGTCATCGGCATGCGGATCGTCTCGCGCACCGACGACTTCTTCGTGCGGATCGTCACCGCGGGCATCTGCTCGTGGGTGCTCGTCCAGGCGATCATCAACATCGGGGCGGTCATCGGGATGCTCCCGGTCATCGGGGTCCCGCTGCCGTTCGTCTCCTCGGGCGGCTCCTCGCTCGTCACCGGCATGCTCGCCATCGGCGTGCTGCTCAGCTTCGCCCGCAACGAACCCGGCTGCGCCGAGATGATCGCCGCCAAGCCCTCCCGGACGCGCGCACTGCTCGCCGGGCTCACTCGCAGGAGGACCGACCAGGCATGACTTCCACCCGCCCCTCACGCATCCTGCTGGCGGGGGGTGGCACCGCGGGGCACGTCTCCCCGTTGCTCGCCCTCGCCGACTGCCTGCGCCGCCGCGACCCCGACGTCGACATCCTCGCCCTCGGCACCGCCGAGGGCCTCGAGGCACGGATCGTGCCCGAGCGCGGTTACGAGATCGCCACCATCCCCAAGGTGCCCCTGCCGCGCCGTCCCAGCGGCGACCTCGTCCGGCTCCCGGTCAACCTGCGCCGCGCGGTCCTGGCCGCGCAGAAGGCGATCGAGCAGGTCGACGCCCAGGTCGTCGTCGGCTTCGGCGGCTACGTCTCGACGCCTGCCTACCTCGCCGCGCGCCGCGCGGGCATCCCGATCGTCATCCACGAGCAGAACGCCCGCGCCGGCATCGCGAACAAGCTCGGCGCCCGCTTCACCTCCCACGTGGCGGTGACCTTCCCCTCGACGAAGCTCGCCGGCTCGCGGGTCATCGGCATGCCGCTGCGCCGGGAGATCGTCACCCTCGACCGGGCGGCGCGGCGCGAGGAGGCGCGGGTCGGCTTCGGCCTGCGCGAGGACCTGCCCGTGCTGCTCGTCACCGGCGGGTCGCTCGGGGCCAAGCGGCTCAACGACGCCTTCTCCGCGAGCGTGGCCCGGCTGCGCGACGCCGGGATCCAGGTGCTGCACGCGACCGGCGCCGGCAAGGAGTTCGTCGCCACGGGCGGCGACGAGTCGGTGCCCTACGTCGTGCTGCCCTACGTCGACCGGATGGACCTGGCCTACGCCGCCGCCGACGCCGTCGTCTGCCGTGCCGGCGCCAACACCGTGTGCGAGCTGACCGCTGTCGGCCTGCCCGGGGTGTACGTGCCTCTCCCGATCGGCAACGGCGAGCAGCGGCTCAACGCCTCCGACGTCGTCGCCGCGGGGGGCGGGCTGATCGTCGAGGACGCCGATGTCGACACCGCCTGGGTCGCGCGGGAGGTCGTCGACCTCCTGGGCGACCGGGAGCGGCTGGACCGGATGGCCGAGGCGTCCGCGGCCGCCGGGCACCGCGAGGCCGACGAGGCCCTCGCCGACATGGTCGAGACGGCCTGGCGCGAAGGGGGCCGAGGTGCCTGATCCCGCCCCCACTCCGCGGCCGGTGGTCCCGCGCAACGAGCGCTTCGACGTGCTCGCCCCGCGGGTGCCCCTCGAGGACCTCGGCACCGTGCACGTGCTCGCCGCCGGTGGCGCCGGCATGTCCGCGATCGTGCGGCTGCTCCTCGACGCAGGGGTCGACGTGCGCGGCAGCGACCAGCGGGACTCGCCGCTGCTGCGGCGGCTGGGCGAGCTCGGCGCCCGCATGTGGGTCGGGCACGACGCGGCGCACCTCGAGGGGGTGGACACCCTCGTCGTCTCCTCCGCGGTCCGCGAGAGCAACCCCGAGCTCGCGGCGGCGCGCGAGCGCGGCCTGCGCGTGCTCCACCGCAGCCAGGCCCTGGCCACGGCTATGGGGGAGCAGACCCGGGTGGCGGTCGCCGGGGCCAACGGCAAGACGACGACCTCCTCGATGCTCACCGTCGCCCTCCTCGAGGCGGGGGAGCGCCCCTCCTTCGCCCTCGGCGGGGAGCTGGCCACGGAGGGCGTCAACGCCGCGCTCGGTGACGGGGCGGCCTTCGTCGCGGAGGCCGACGAGTCCGACGGCTCCTTCCTCGCCTACCGCCCGCACGTGGCGATCGTGACCAACGTCCAGCCGGACCACCTCGACTTCTACGGCGACTTCGCGACCGTGGCCGCCGCGTACCGCGAGTTCGCCGAGACCCTCACCGGGACCGGCGGGGGGCGGCCCGGGTTGCTCGTCGCCTGCGCCGACGACCCCGGCTCGGCGCACCTGGCCGAGCAGGTGCGGGCCGACGGTGGGCGGGTCCTCACCTACGGCTTCGAGGAGGGCGCCGACGTGCGCCTCGTCGACCCCGCGCTCGACGGCACCGATGCGACGGCGACGCTGCTCGACCACGGGGCACGGCGAGAGCTGTCGATCCGCGTGCCGGGGCGGCACAACCTGCTCAACGCCGCGGCCGCCTACGTCGCGGCGGTGCACGGGCTCGGCGTGGCCCCGCAGGCGGTGCTCACCGGGCTCGCGGCCTTCGGGGGCACCCGACGCCGCTTCGAGACCCGGGGCAGCGCCCGGGGGGTGACGGTCGTCGACGACTACGCGCACAACCCCGGCAAGGTCGAGGCGGTCGTGACGGCCGCCCGGGAGATCGCGGGGGAGCGCCGGCTGCACGTCGTCTTCCAGCCGCACCTGTACTCGCGTACCCGCGACTTCGCCGAGGGCTTCGCCCGCGGCCTCGCCCCTGCCGACGACGTCGTCCTGCTCGGGATCTACGGCGCCCGCGAGGACCCGATCCCCGGCGTGGGTCCCCAGCTGATCGCCGAGCCGCTCGCGCGGGCCGGCACCGAGGTCCACGTCCTCGAGGAGGAGGCCGCGATCGCCCACGTGGTGGACCGGGCACGCCCGGGCGACCTCGTGCTCACCGTGGGCGCCGGCGATGTCACCGAGCTCGCCCCGCGCATCCTCGCCGGCCTCTCCGAGGGGGAGCCCACGGGGGAGTCGGTCCGGCGATGAGGACGGCGGGCGAGCTCCGGGCCGCCGGCGAGGAGCGCTTCCGGGCCCGGGCGGCCGCCGACCGGCGGCGACGCCTCGGCCGGGCGCTCATGGGCCTGCTCGTGCTGCTCCTGATCGGAGCGGTCGTGTGGGCCGTGGCCTTCTCCGGTCTCTTCGCCGTGCAGGAGGTGGCGGTGTCCGGGGCGCACGAGGAGGACGAGCAGGAGGTCGAGGAGATCGCCGACGAGGCGGTCGGCACGCCCCTGCTCCGTGTGGACGGAGAAGCCCTGGCCGGCCGGATCAGCTCGGAGGTGCCGGGCGTGAAGTCGGCCGAGATCGACCGGAGCGTCCCCCACACCCTCAAGGTCAAGGTGAGGTCGAGGGTTCCAGCGCTGGCGGTCCGGCAGGAGGGCGGGGGCTACCGGCTCATGGACCTCTCCGGTGTCGTCTTCCGCTCCGTCGAGACCGTGCCGAAGGGGGTCCCGACCGTCACCCCGCAGAGCGGCGCGAACGTCTCGAAGCACGGCGTGCGCGCGGCCCAGGGGATGCTTGAGGCCTTCCCCGACGACGTCCGCGAGAAGATCACCGCGATCACCGTCGACCCGGCCGACCAGATCACCTTCGAGCTGGGCGGCACCCGGGTCATCTGGGGGTCGGGGGAGGAGGCGGACCTCAAGGTCGACGTGATCTCGATCCTCCTCGACAAGAAGCCCGAGGTCATCGACGTGACCGCTCCGGAGGCCCCTGTCACGAAGGGGTGACGCGACACGCGGGGGCTGCGGTTGCCCCGGCGGCCCGTCACCGCTTAATCTCCGTCCACACCGAGCGAGACCTAAATGTAACCCTGAAGTTGACGTTTAGGTTGCTAGGCACCAACGAGCAGCAGCAAACAGGAGTCCCCCGTGGCATCAGCCCAGAACTATCTGGCCGTAATCAAGGTCGTCGGCATCGGCGGTGGTGGCGTCAACGCCATCAACCGCATGATCGAGGTCGGTCTCAAGGGCGTCGAGTTCATCGCGATCAACACCGACGCCCAGGCGCTGCTCATGTCCGATGCCGACGTCAAGCTCGACGTCGGCCGCGACCTCACCCGGGGCCTGGGCGCCGGCGCCGACCCGGAGGTCGGCAAGAAGGCCGCGGAGGACCACGCCGAGGAGATCGAGGAGGTCCTCAAGGGGGCCGACATGGTCTTCGTCACCGCCGGTGAGGGCGGTGGCACCGGCACCGGTGGCGCGCCGGTCGTCGCGAAGATCGCGAAGTCCCTCGGTGCGCTGACCGTCGGTGTGGTCACCCGCCCCTTCACCTTCGAGGGACGCCGCCGGGCCAACCAGGCCGAGTCCGGCATCCTCACCCTGCGCGACGAGGTCGACACCCTCATCGTCATCCCCAACGACCGGCTGCTCTCGATCAGCGACCGCGCGGTGAGCATGCTCGACGCCTTCCGCAGCGCCGACCAGGTGCTGCTCTCGGGTGTCCAGGGCATCACCGACCTGATCACCACGCCCGGTCTGATCAACCTCGACTTCGCCGACGTCAAGTCGGTCATGCAGGGGGCCGGCTCCGCGCTCATGGGCATCGGCTCCGCCCGCGGCGAGGACCGTGCGGTGCAGGCGGCCGAGCTGGCCATCTCCTCGCCGCTCCTCGAGGCGAGCATCGACGGCGCCCACGGCGTGCTGCTCTCGGTCCAGGGTGGCAGCGACCTCGGTCTCTTCGAGATCAACGAGGCCGCCCGCCTCGTCCAGGAGGCCGCCCACCCGGAGGCGAACGTCATCTTCGGCACGGTCATCGACGACGCCCTCGGCGACGAGGTGCGGGTCACCGTCATCGCCGCCGGCTTCGACGGCGGCACCCCGCAGGCGCGCAAGGACGAGCGCGCGCTCGGCCAGGTCCAGGCCGGTGGCTCCGGTCAGGGTCGCGCCCCGCAGGGTGGCCAGGCCGCTCCGCAGGGCGGGCAGGCTCCGGCGCCGGCGGCACCCGCTCAGCAGACCCCGGCCCAGCAGCCCGCGCAGCCGAGCCAGCCGGCTCCGGCCCAGCCCCAGGCCCCCGCCCAGCCGCAGGCCCCGGCCCACAACGGCCAGCAGGTCCCGGCCCCCGCCGGCCAGGGCGGGCAGTCGGCCGCCGGCCAGCAGAGCGGGCAGGGTGCCCCGTCGGGCCAGGGCACGACGGCCGGTCAGAGCGGCCAGAGCGGCCAGTCGGGTCAGACGGGCCAGGGCGGCCAGAGCGGTACGGGCGAGACCGCCCGCCCGCCGCGCCAGGTCACCTTCGACGAGGGCGACGACCTGGACGTGCCCGACTTCCTCAAGTGAGCACGGGGGAGCGCCGCTGACGTGTTCGCCTGGCGATCCGACGCGCCCTCCGTGGTGCGTGCGTTCACCGACCGCCACGACGGCGGCAGCTCCACCCCCTTCGCCGGTCTCAACCTCGGCGCCCACGTCGGCGACGAGGTCGAGGCCGTCGCGGACAACCGGCGGCGCGTCGAGCAGGCTCTCGACGCGCCGCTCGTCTTCGCGGACCAGGTGCACGGCCGCGAGGTCGTCCACGTCACCCGCGAGGTGCTCGGGCGACCCCGCACCGACACCGGCGCCGTCGGGACCGGCGACGCGCTCGTGACCGACCTGCCCGGTCTCGGGCTCGCGGTCCTCGTCGCCGACTGCACCCCCGTGCTCCTGCACGACGAGGACGGACCGCTCGTCGGCGCCGCGCACGCCGGACGGCCGGGGATGATCGCCGGGGTCGTCGGAGAGCTCGTGGGCGCCATGCGCGACCTCGGCGCCACCCGCCTGCGCGCCACCGTCGGCCCGTCCGTGTGCGGCCGCTGCTACGAGGTGCCCGAGGAGATGCGCGCTCGTGCGGCCGAGGTCTCGCCGGTCTCCGCCGCCGTCACCTGGGCCGGTACGCCCGCGATCGACGTGGCGGCCGGGGTCGTCCACCAGCTCGGGGCGGCCGGGGTGCCGGTCGAGTGGGTGCCCGGGTGCGCCCGGGAGGACTCCTCGCTCTACTCCCACCGGCGCGAGGGCATCACCGGGCGCTACGCCGGGGTCGTGGTGCGGCGATGAGCGACCCCGACCCGGCGCGTCGCGCGGAGCTCGCCGAGGGCCTGGCGGCGGTGAGCGCCCGTATCGACGCCGCCTGCGCGGCCGCCGACCGTGCGCGCGAGGAGGTCGAGCTCGTCGTCGTCACGAAGTTCTTCCCCCGCAGCGACCTCGACCTGCTCGCCGGGCTCGGCGTGCGGGACATCGGGGAGAACCGGGAGCAGGAGGCCACCGCCAAGCTCGCCGACGGGGGCGCCCCTCCCGGCGTGCGGGCCCACTTCATCGGCCAGCTCCAGTCCAAGAAGGCCGGTGCGGTCGCCCGCTGGGCCGATGTCGTGCACTCCATCGACCGCCCCAAGCTCGTCGGCGCACTCGCCCGTGGCGCCGAGCGGGCCGGACGGGAGCTGACCGTGCTCATCCAGGTCGACCTCGACGAGGGGCGCTCCGGGCATCGCGGAGGAGCCCTGCCGGAGGAGGTCCCGGCGCTCGCGGCCGCGGTGGCGGGCAGCCCCCTTCGACTCGGTGGCGTCATGGCGGTCGCCCCTCTCGGGGCGGACCCGGACACCGCCTTCGCCCGCCTGGCGGAGGTCTCCCGGAGGCTGCGCGCGGAGCATCCCGAGGCGGTCTGGATCTCGGCGGGGATGAGCGGAGACCTCGAGGCCGCGGTCCGTCACGGAGCGACACACCTGCGTGTCGGCACGGCAATCCTCGGAACTCGTCCGCCACACGGGTAACTTCGTCCCCGACGAGGAACCTGACTCGACGAAGGATTTGGACATGACGGCACTGCGGACCGCGATGGTCTACCTCGGTCTCGCCGAGGACGACAGGCGCTACGACGACTACGACGAGCACTATGTCGATGACTACGAGGTCGGCCACGTCGAGGACGAGCCGCACCACGGTGGCGGGGAGGTGACGCCCCTGCGCCGCGTCGCCACCGGGCCGGCCGTGCGCGAGGTGGAGGTCACCGGGATGAACCGCATCACGACGATCCACCCGAGCACCTACAACGACGCCCGGTCGATCGGGGAGTCCTTCCGCGACAACGTGCCGGTCATCATGAACCTCGGCGACATGGACGACGCGGACGCCAAGCGGCTCGTCGACTTCGCCGCCGGGCTGGTCTTCGGCCTGCACGGGTCGATCGAGCGGGTGACGAACAAGGTCTTCCTGCTCTCGCCGGAGCACATCGAGGTCGACGCCGAGTCCGCGGAGAGCGCGCAGCGTCGCGCCCTCTTCAACCAGAGCTGAGCGGTCAGGGGGCCCTCAGGGTTTCCCCAGCGCACCCACCTACGATGGCGCCATGCTGATCGTGCGACAGGTCCTCGACCTGCTCCTGGGGATCTACCTCTTCATCCTCATCGGTCGGCTGGTCTTCGAGTGGATCCAGGTCTTCGCCCGGGAGTGGCGCCCGAGGGGTGTCCTCCTCGTCGTCGCCGAGGTGATCTACACCCTGACCGACCCGCCCCTGCGGGCCATCCGCAGGGTGATCCCGCCGTTGCGGCTGGGCGGTGTGGCCATCGATCTGGCCTTCCTCGTCCTCATCCTCGCGGTCTCGATCCTGCGGGGGATCGTCTAATCTGGATCGAAGATCGCGGGTCCACCGGTCCGCCGACCACTGTCCACGTGTCCCGATGCCAGGAGGAAGCATGGCGCTCACACCCGAGGACGTCCTGAACAAGACCTTCACCCAGACCCAGTTCCGCCGCGGCTACGACGAGCGCGAGGTCGACGACTTCCTCGACGACGTGGTCGCCGAGATGCGTCGGATGATCAAGGACAACGACGCGCTGCGCGCCCAGGTGGGGGACTCCCCGAAGAGCGCCCGCGAGACCAAGGGTGGCGCGGACCAGGCGAAGGGGGCGGCGACGGCCGGCTCCGCGGCAGCCGCCGGGACCGCGGCGAGCGCAGGGGCCGACGAGGGGACCTCCCGGGAGGTGGAGGAGCTGCGCGCCGACCTCGAGAAGGAGAAGGCCGCCCGCGCCGACGCCGAGAAGAAGCTCGCCGAGCTCGAGTCCGGCAAGGGCAAGAAGGGTGGCGTGCTCGGCAAGAGCAGCGCCGAGAAGGACGCCGAGAAGCGCATCGCCGACCTCAACGCCCGTGCCGAGGAGGCCGAGGCGAGGTCCCAGGAGCGCATCGCCGCCGCCAACGCCGCCGCGGAGAAGGCGGAGAAGGACGCCGCGTCCGTCGGGTCCTCCGAGGAGGACGGCGACGCCGGCAAGATGGCCGCCGCCGCGGCCGGTGGCGGGGCAAGCGCCGCCGGACTGCTCGCCCTGGCGCAGAAGCTGCACGACGAGCACGTCTCCGAGGGCGAAAGCAAGCGCGACAAGATGCTCTCCGAGGCCCAGGCCAAGCACGACGAGCTGCTGACGACCGGTCAGTCCAAGCACGACGAGTTCGTCAAGACCGGTCAGAGCAAGCGCGACCAGTTCATCGGCGAGGGCACGACCCAGCGGGACAAGCTGATCTCGGACGCCGAGGCCAAGAGCACGAAGATGGTCAGCGACGCCGAGGCCCAGCGCAAGAAGGTCCTCGACGACCTCGGCACCAAGCGTTCCCAGATCGAGGAGACCATCGCCCGGCTCAGCGGCCAGGAGCAGGAGTACCGCGCGAAGTTCAAGGACCTGCTCACGACGAAGCTCAAGGAGCTCGACGCGACCCCGGTCCTCGCCCCTCGCGACCAGGGCGCCGGGGCCCCGAGTGCCTCCGGGACGGCGAGCGCGTCCGGTACGCCCGCTCAGGCCAAGCCGACCCAGCAGGGTGGCAGTCAGGGCTGATCCGCGCACGGACCGCTCGCGGCGGCGTTTCCCCTCCGGGGGTGACGCCGCCGCGGCGCGTCGGAGGGGTACCCTTCGGTCACCTCCGCTCTGCCGGAGGCACGGACACCGATATCGAGGATGGTCATGGTGGCAAAGAAGGCGACGACACGTTCGTCGGGGGGAGAGACGTCGGCGACCAAGGCGTCGGCGGAGAAGAAGACCGCTGCGAAGAAGGCTCCGGCGAAGAAGAGCACGGCCAAGAAGGCTCCCGCGAAGAAGAGCACGAGCACGAAGGGCGCGGCGAAGTCCACCACGTCCGCGTCCGCGAAGAAGGCCGGCGCCGCCGACCAGGCCGCCCGGCTGGTCGTGCGCGAGGACGAGTCGCCGTGGACCGCGGCCGAGCTCAAGGAGATCCGCGCCGAGCTCGAGGGCGAGGTCGCGCGGCTCACCGCGGGGATCAGCGAGAACGAGAGCGACCTGTCCGAGTTCCTCAAGGAGCCGATCTCGGGCGCCGGGGACGACCAGGCCGACTCCGGGTCGAAGTCCTTCGAGCGGGAGCACGAGATCAGCCTCGCGGCCAGTGCCCGGGCGGGCCTGGAGCAGAACGAGCACGCGCTGGAGCGGCTCGACGACGGCACCTACGGTCAGTGCGAGAGCTGCGGCAAGCCGATCGGCAAGCTTCGCCTCCAGGCCTACCCGCGCGCCACGCTGTGCCTGAGCTGCAAGAGCCGGCAGGAACGGCGCTGAGCGGCCCCGACGACGACCAGGGCACCCCGGCGCGGCGACAGCGCTCCGGGGTGCTCTTGTGGTGCCTCGTGGTCGCCGGGGTCGCCCTCGTGCTCGACCAGGGCAGCAAGCTCTGGGCGCTGCACGCCCTCGACGACGGCCGCACCATCGCGCTCGTCGGCGACGCCCTCCGGCTGCGGCTGGTCTTCAACCCCGGTGCCGCCTTCTCCATCGGTCAGTCCATGACCTGGGTGATGACCCTCGTCTCGCTCGCGGTGACCATCGCCATCGCCACGCTCGTGCGGCGCCTGGGCTCACGGTCGTGGGCCGTCGCGCTCGGCCTGCTCCTCGGCGGGTCGACGGGCAACCTCATCGACCGCTTCTTCCGCGACCCGGGCCCGCTGCGCGGGCACGTCGTCGACTTCATCGACTACGGCGACCTGTTCGTCGGCAACGTCGCGGACATCGCCATCGTGGGAGCCGCCGGCCTGCTCCTGCGCCTGGTCCTCACGAACACCCGGATCGACGGTCAGGAGGAGCACCATGGGTGACACGCGCAACGTCCTCGTCCCCGAGGGGCTGGAGGGGGAGCGGCTCGATGCCGCCGTGGCCCGCCTCTTCGGCGTCTCCCGCACCCGCGCCGCCGACCTCGCCGGGGACGGGCTCGTGCTCGTGGACGGGGTCTCGGTCCCCAAGTCCACCCGCGTCCGGGCGGGGGACCGGCTGGAGGTGACCCTCCCCTCGGTCGTCGAGTCGCCCTCGCTCCAGGTCGTCGCCGAGCCGGTGCCGGGCATGCGGATCATCCACGACGACGACGACATCGTCGTCGTCGACAAGCCCGTCGGGGTCGCCGCCCACCCGAGCGTCGGGTGGAGCGGGCCGACCGTGCTCGGCGGGCTCAAGGCCGCCGGCTACCGGATCACCACGAGCGGCGCGAGCGAGCGTCAGGGGATCGTCTCCCGCCTCGACGTCGGCACGAGCGGCCTCATGGTCGTGTGCAAGAGCGAGTACGCCTACTCCGTGCTCAAGCGTGCCTTCAAGCAGCGCACGGTCGACAAGACCTACCACACGCTCGTCCAGGGCCTCCCCGACCCGCACGTGGGCACCATCGAGGCACCGATCGGGCGCCACCCGGGCCACGACTACAAGTTCGCGGTCATGGAGTCGGGCAAGCACGCGGTGACCCACTACGAGCTCGTCGAGGCCTTCCGGCACGCCTCGCTGCTCGAGGTGAAGCTCGAGACCGGGCGCACCCACCAGATCCGGGTGCACATGGCCGCCCTTCGCCACCCGTGCGTCGGGGACCCGCTCTACGGGGCCGACCCGAACCTCGGGCGGCGCCTGGGCCTGGAGCGCCAGTGGCTGCACGCCATGGGCCTCGGCTTCGTCCACCCGGGGACCGGGGACCACGTGCACTTCGAGAGCACCTACCCCGACGACCTCCAGCAGGCCCTGGACCGGCTCGCCGACCTCTCCTGACCGCCGAGCCCCGCTCCGCGTTCGGCCCCCTCGTGGACGTCGAGCGGGGCTCAGCGGGGAGGGACCGAGAAGAGGTCGCCGGGCGTGCACCCGAGCACGTCGCACAGGGCGGTGAGGGTCGAGAAGCGGATCGCCCGCCCCCGGTTGTTCTTCAGCGCCGAGAGGTTGGCGTGGGTGATGCCGATGCGCCGGCTCAGCTCGGTGACGGTCATCCCCCGGTCCTCGAGCAGCGCGTCGAGGTGGCAGCGGACCCGGTGCTCCTCCGGGGGCATCAGATGAGGCCTTCCTGGTCGTCCCGCAGCTGGCTGCCGCGGCGCAGGACGAGGGCGAGGAAGGAGAGCGTCATCATCCCCACGTAGAGCGCCCACCAGTACCCGTCGAGCACCCGGACGTCCCACGCGTCGGGGTCCGGGGCGCTCTGCAGTGCCATGTTCGTCGCCGGCAGGCGCCCGAGGAGCGGGAGGAAGAGCAGCGCCACGGCCGCCCATGAGCTCCAGGTCGCCCAGCGGGCGGTGGCGCGGGTGAAGACCTCACCCCGGACCATGCCCATGACGCAGGCGGTGAGCGTGACGAGGACGGCGGCGGCCGCGACCCACTCCACGACGTCCGCGGCGCGCAGGGTCGTGACCACCCAGGTGGGCACGTCGGATCCGGGGACGGTCACGGTGCGCCGGCCCCCACCGTCCGAGGCCCGGAGGACGAGCTCGTCGGTGAACCAGTCGTCGGTGACGGTGCCGACGACGTGGACGAGCAGGGCGACCCCCGCGAGGGCGTAGGCGAAGACCGAGGCGGCCGCGTCGCGCCGCAGCCTGGTCGCCGGTGTGAATGTGCGCACGAGTGCCTCCTACGTGATAGTCACATCGTTTCTCGATGTATCGATAAACAATGTAGCACGGGCATCGCCCCGGAGGCGACGGGACGGCGAAGGGGGCGGCACCGGTCGCCCGGTGCCGCCCCCTTCGCCGTGGGTGGCTCAGTTGACCTGGCGTTCCCGGCCCTCCCAGTAGGGAGCGCGCAGCTTGAACTTCTGCAGCTTGCCGGTCGCGGTGCGGGCCAGCTCGTCGCGGAACTCCACGGAGGTCGGGGACTTGTAGCCGGCCACCTTCGACTTGCACCAGGCGATGAGGTCGGCCTCGGTCGCGGTGCTGCCCTCGGCGAGGACGACGAGCGCCTTGATCGTCTCGCCCCACTTCTCGCTCGGGACGCCGATGACGGCGACTTCGGTGACGTCCGGGTGGGAGAAGAGCACGTCCTCGACCTCGATGGAGGAGACGTTCTCGCCGCCGGTGATGATGACGTCCTTCTTGCGGTCGCTGATCGTCACGTAGCCGTCCTCGCCGATGCCGCCGCCGTCACCGGTGTGGAACCAGCCGCCCTCGAAGACCCGCTCGGTCTCCTCCGGCTGGCGCCAGTAGCCCTCCATGACGACATTGCTCTTCGCGAGCACCTCGCCGGACCCGGCCACGGACATCTCGACACCGAGGGCCGGCTGGCCGGCGCGCACGAGCTTCGCGGCGCGCTCCTCCGGCGCGAGGTCGTCCCACTCCTCGCGGGTGCGGTTGACGGTGAGCAGCGGCGAGGTCTCGGTGAGGCCGTAGATCTGCATGAACTCCCAGCCGAGCTCGGTCTCGACCTGGGCGATCGTCGCGGTGGGGGGCGGGGCGCCGGCGACGATGATCCGCACCCGGTCGCGGCCGGGGATCTCCCCCTCCCAGTCCTTGGCGGCCTCGAGCACCGCGTTGACCACGGCGGGGGCGGCGCACATGACGGTCACCCCGTGCTCCTCGACCCGCCGCAGGATCTCCGCGCCGTCGATCTTGCGGATGACCACGTGCCTGACGCCGCACCCGGTCATGGCGAAGGGCATGCCCCACCCGTTGGCGTGGAACATCGGCAGCGTGTGCAGGTAGACGTCCCGGTCGGTGACCCCCGCGTGGAGGGCGAAGGTGAGGGCGTTGACCCAGATGTTGCGATGGGTGATCTGCACCCCCTTCGGGCGGGCGGTCGTGCCGGAGGTGTAGTTGATCGTCGCCGTGGCGTGCTCCTCCGGCTCCCAGGCACGTGGCTCGGCGGCCTCGACATCGGGGCCGAAGAGGTGCTCGTCCTCCCCGAGGACGAAGGTGTGCTCCGCCTCGACCTCCTCGATGAGCGAGGTGAGCTCCGGGTCGATGTAGAGGACGCGGGCGCCGGAGTGCTCGACGATGTAGCGCACCTCCTCCGGGGCGAGGCGGAAGTTGATCGGCACGAGGACGCGCCCGGAGCCGGAGACGCCGAAGAAGCTCGTCAGCAGCCGGGCGGAGTTGTGCGAGACGACCGCGACGCGGTCGCCGACCTCGATCCCGAGGGAGTCCAGGTGCGCGGCCTGGGCCCGGGCCAGGTGGCGCATCCGGGTGTAGGTGAGGTCCGTCAGGGGCGGGGCCGGCTGGTTCGGCTCGTCGACGACGGCGGTGCGCTCGCCGTAGACGGTGGCCGCGCGGTCGAGGAAGTGGTTGACGGACATGGGTACGAACATCCGAGGGCCTCCGGCGGAGTTGGGGACGACTCTGTCACCCCCGAACCTACGCCGCCGGGAGGCCTCCCTCCGCGCGACCCCCCCGGCACGGCGGTGAACGGCCCCGATCACGCGATGGGCGGGGGTGGGATGTCGTGGCTTCGATCTAGACTCGGGGGCGATGTCCGAGCTGCCGCGTTCCGAGAACTTCGTCCACCTGCACAACCACACCGAGTACTCGATGCTCGATGGTGCTGCCCGCATCGTGGACATGTTCGAGACCGCCCAGGAGATGGGCATGCCGGCGATCGCGATGACCGACCACGGCTACCTCTTCGGGGCGCACGAGTTCTGGAAGACGGCGCAGAAGTACGACGTCAAGCCGATCATCGGGCTGGAGGCCTACGTCGCGCCGGGGCACACGAGCCGGATGGACAAGACCCGCGTGCGGTGGGGGGACGAGCGCACCCCGCGCGGGGACGACGTCTCCGGTGGTGGCGCGTACACGCACATGACGCTGCTGGCGAAGAACAACGCCGGGATGCACAACCTCTTCAAGATGGGCAGCCGGGCCTCGCTGGACTCGGTGTACGCGAAGTGGCCGCGCCTGGACCGGGAGCTGCTCGGTCAGTACGGCGAGGGGATCATCGCGACGACGGGGTGCCCGTCGGGGGAGATCCAGACCCGGCTGCGGCTCGGGCAGTACGACAAGGCGATCGAGGCGGCCTCGGAGTTCCGGGACATCTTCGGGGCGGAGAACTACTTCCTCGAGCTGATGGACCACGGCAACCAGATCGAGCGTCGGGTGCGTGAGGACCTGATGCGCCTGGCGAAGGACCTCCGGCTGCCGCTGCTGGCGACGAACGACCTGCACTACGTCCGGCAGGAGGACAACATCGCCCAGGACGCGTTGTTGTGCATCAACTCCGGCTCGACGCTGCTGGACCCGGACCGCTTCTCCTTCGAGGGGGACGGGTACTACCTGAAGTCGCCGGCGGAGATGCGTCGGCTGTGGCGCGAGCTGCCGGAGGCGTGCGACAACACGCTGCTCGTGGCGGAGATGTGCGAGGTCTCCTTCACCGAGGGCGAAGGGCGGTACATGCCGCGCTTCGACTGCCCGCCGGGGGAGGACGAGCAGTCCTGGTTCGTCAAGGAGGTCCAGACCGGGCTGGGGCGCCGCTTCCCGGAGGGGATCCCGGAGTACGCGCAGAGGCAGGCGGACTACGAGATCGACGTCATCGTCGGCAAGGGCTACCCCGGGTACTTCCTCGTCGTCGCGGACTTCATCAACTGGGCGAAGGACAACGGCATCCGGGTCGGACCGGGTCGTGGCTCCGGTGCGGGGTCGATGTGCGCGTACGCGATGGGGATCACCGACCTGGACCCGATCCCGCACGGGCTGATCTTCGAGCGCTTCCTCAACCCGGAGCGCAAGTCGATGCCGGACTTCGACGTGGACTTCGACGAGCGTCGGCGCAGCGAGGTCATCCACTACGTCACCGAGAAGTACGGCGACGAGCGGGTGGCGATGATCGCCACCTACGGCACGATCAAGGCCAAGCAGGCGGTCAAGGACGCCGCCCGCGTCATGGGCCACCCCTTCTCCGTCGGCGAGCAGCTGACCAAGGCCATGCCCGCGGACGTCATGGGCAAGGGCGTGCCGCTGAACAAGATGTACGACCCCGAGCACGACCGCTACAACGAGGGGCAGGAGTTCCGCCAGCTCGTCGAGAGCGAGAAGTACCTCGGGGAGATCGTCGAGACGGCCAAGGGCCTGGAGGGCCTGAAGCGGCAGTGGGGCGTGCACGCCGCCGGCGTCATCATGTCCAGCGAGCCGCTCATCGACGTCATCCCGATCATGCGCCGGCTCCAGGACGGGCAGGTCCTCACCCAGTTCGACTACCCGACGTGCGAGACGCTCGGGCTGGTCAAGATGGACTTCCTCGGGCTGCGCAACCTCACGATCCTCGACGACGCCCTGGTCAACATCCGCAACAACCGCGACGAGGAGATCGACCTCGACGCGCTGAGCAAGGACATGACCGACCCCGCGACCTACCGGCTGCTCGCCCGCGGCGACACCCTCGGGGTCTTCCAGCTCGACGGCGGCGGGATGCGCACCCTGCTGCGGCTGATGCAGCCGGACAACTTCGAGGACATCTCCGCGGCGCTCGCGCTGTACCGACCGGGGCCGATGGGCGTCAACGCGCACACGAACTTCGCGCTGCGCAAGAACGGCCGCCAGGAGATCATCCCGCTCGATCCCCAGCTCAAGGGCAAGCTCCAGCCGCAGATGGAGGAGGCCCTCGGGCCGATCCTCGGCACGACCTACGGTCTGTGCATCTACCAGGAGCAGGTCATGGAGATCGCCCAGAAGCTCGCGGGCTACACCCTGGGCAACGCCGACCTCCTCCGGCGGGCCATGGGCAAGAAGAAGAAGGAGGTGCTCGACGCCGAGTACATCCCCTTCTCGGAGGGGATGAAGGCCAACGGCTACAACGAGGAGTCGGTCGCCGCGCTGTGGGGCGTGCTCGTCCCCTTCTCCGACTACGCCTTCAACAAGGCCCACACCGCCGCCTACGGCCTCGTCTCCTACTGGACCGCCTACCTGAAGGCCAACTACCCGGCCGAGTACATGGCCGCGCTGCTGACCTCGGTCGGTGACGACAAGGACAAGTCGGCCCTGTACCTGGGCGAGTGCCGACGCATGGGCATCCAGGTGCTGCCGCCGTCGGTCAACGAGTCGAAGGGCCCCTTCGCCGCGGTCGGTGACGACATCCGCTTCGGGCTCCAGGCGATCCGCAACGTCGGCCGCAACGTCGTCGACGCGATCATCGCCACCCGTGAGGAGAAGGGGGCCTTCACCTCCTTCGAGGACTTCCTCGCCAAGTGCCCGGTGACGGTGTGCAACAAGCGCACCATCGAGTCGCTCATCATGGCGGGGGCCTTCGACGACCTCGAGCACCCGCGCCAGGGCCTCGTCATGGTCCACGAGGAGTACGTGGACGCCTTCGTCGGCGTCAAGCGCCAGGAGGCGGTCGGCCAGGACTCGCTGTGGGACATGTTCGGCGGCGAGGAGGCCACCGAGGTGGCCGGCGGGGCCCAGGGCATGGGCCTGCGGACGATCCCCCAGGTGGAGTGGGACAAGAAGGCCAAACTCGCCAACGAGCGCGAGATGCTCGGCCTCTACGTCTCGGACCACCCCCTCTTCGGGGTCGAGCACGTGCTCCAGCGCGCGGCCGACACCTCGATCGCCTCCCTGACCCAGTCCGAGAGCGGGGCGCCGGACAAGAGCCATGTGACGATCGCCGGCCTCGTCACCGGGCTGAGCGTCAAGCGGACGAAGAAGGGCGACCTCTGGGCGATCGCCACCGTCGAGGACCTCGAGGGCGCGATCGAGTGCCTGTTCTTCCCGAAGACCTACCTCACGGTCCAGACGATGCTCACCCAGGACATCGTCGTCGTCGTGCGCGGCCGGGTGAACAACCGCGACGACAGCGTGTCGATCTACGCCGAGGACCTGCAGATCCCCGAGCTGACCGACGGGCCGCGCGGCCCCGTGGTGCTCACCCTCGACCACGCGCGGGCCACGACCGGGCGCATCGAGCAGGTCAAGGAGGTGCTCACCCAGCACCCGGGCAGCACCGACGTGCAGATCAAGCTCGTCCAACCCGGGCGGTCGGTGACGATGTCCGTGGACCCGAGCTTCCGGGTCGAGCCGAGCGAGGCCCTCATCGGCGACCTCAAGGTCATCCTCGGGGCCCGGGCGGTGAGCGCATGAAGCCGCCGGTCGCCGAGCAGCACCCCTTCGTCCGCAGCCACCACGGCGAGGACGTGGAGGACCCCTACGAGTGGCTGCGCGACGGCGAGGACCCCGAGGTCATCGCCCACCTCGAGGCGGAGAACGCCTACGCCGAGGCCACCACCGCGCACCTGGCGCCGCTGCGCGAGCGGATCTTCGCAGAGATCAAGGAGCGCACCCAGGAGACCGACCTGTCCGTGCCGGTCGCCTCCGGCCCGTGGTGGTACTACAGCCGCACCGTGGAGGGGCAGCAGTACCCGATCCACTGCCGGGCCCCCCTGACCGACCGGACCCGGGTGCCCGAGCTCGACCCCGGGCAGCCGCTGCCCGGCGAGGTGGTCCTGCTCGACGGCAACGTGCTGGCCGAGGGGCACGAGTTCTTCGCCCTCGGCGGCTTCGAGATCAGCCACGACCACACCCGGCTGGCCTACGCCGTCGACGTCACCGGCGACGAGCGCTTCGACGTGCGGGTCGTCGACATCGCGAGCGGGGAGGTGCTCGACGAGACGGTCACCGGGATCGGCTACGGGCTGGTCTTCTCCCGGGACGCGCGCCACCTCTTCCACGTGCGGGTCGACGACGCGTGGCGGCCGCACGAGCTGTGGCGCCACGAGGTGGGCACCGACGCCTCCGCGGACGTGCTCGTGCACCGCGAGGAGGACGAGCGCTTCTGGATGGGCGTCGGCCTCAGCCGCGACGAGCGCTGGATCATCTTCGGCCTCGGCAGCAAGACCACGAGCGAGGTCCATCTCATCGACGCCGACGACCCGACCGGGCCGATGCGCTGCGTCGCGCCCCGTCGGGAGGGCGTGGAGTACGACGTCGAGCCGGCCGGTGACCACCTGCTCGTCGTGCACAACGCGCGCCAGCCCGAGGGGGACCTCGCCTGGGCTCCGCTCGAGGCGAGCGGCCACGAGGACTGGGTCCCGCTGCTCGAGCGCGCGGAGGGAGAGCGTTTCGTCGCGATCGACGCCTTCGACGACTTCGCCGTGCTCTCGCTGCGCTCCGAGGGGCTGCCGACGCTGCGCATCCTGCCCCGGGAGCGGCGCTCGGCCTCCTTCATCGGCAGCGACTACGGCAGCGGCGTCGACCTCCCCTTCGACGACGAGCTGAACTCCGTCTCCCTCGGCGCGGTCGCCGACCCCGACGCCGACCGGATCCGGGTGCTCCACCAGTCGTGGGTCAGCCCGCGCTCCGTGCTCGACGTCGTCGTGGCGACGGGGGAGCGGATCGTGCTCAAGCAGCAGCCGGTGCTCGGCGGGGTCGACCTGGCCGACTACGAGCAGCGGCGCACCTGGGCGACCGCGTCCGACGGCACGCAGGTGCCGGTCTCCCTCGTCATGCGTCGCGGCTGCGAGCCGGACGGGAGCCGTCCCGGGCTGCTCTACGGGTACGGCAGCTACGAGATGAGCCTGGACCCGTACTTCTCGATCGCGCGGCTCTCGCTGCTCGACCGGGGGGTCGTCTACGCGGTCGCGCACGTGCGCGGGGGCGGTGAGCTCGGCCGGCACTGGTACGACGACGGCAAGATGCTCGCGAAGAAGCACACCTTCACCGACTTCGTCGCGGCCGCCGAGCACCTGCACGAGAGTGGCTGGGTGGCCAGGGACCGGCTGGCGATCGAAGGGGGGTCCGCCGGCGGACTCCTCGTGGGCGCCGCGACCAACCTCGCCCCCGAGCGCTTCGCCGCCGTGCTCGCGGCGGTCCCCTTCGTCGACACGCTGACGACGATCCTGCGCCCGGACCTGCCGCTGACGGTCGGGGAGTGGGAGGAGTGGGGCAACCCGCTCGAGGACCCCGAGGTGTACGCGTACATGCGCTCCTACAGCCCGTACGAGAACATCGCGCCCGTGGCGTACCCGCCCGTGCTCGCGACGACCTCGCTGCACGACACCCGGGTGTACTTCACCGAGCCGGCGAAGTGGGTCGCCCGCCTGCGCGAGGTGACTCGCCACGACGAGACCCGCCCCATCCTGCTGCGGACCGAGATGAGCGCCGGCCACGGCGGCCGCTCCGGCCGCTACGACGCCTGGGAGCAGGTCGCCTGGGAGTGGGCCTGGCTCCTGGACCGGATCGGCGCCACCGATCCGGTGGCGCCCCGCGCGTGACGGAGGTGCGCTCTCGCCTCAGTCGGCGAGGCCCAGCTCGGTGGCCAGCGTCGCCGACCACGTGCGCACGATGCGGCGGCGGCGCTTCGAGTCGTCCGTGAGCAGGTCGGCGAGGGCCAGGCCGCGGGCGAGGTCGAGCGTGGCCTGGATGAGCGTGCGCACGTGCGGGTCGTCGTCGTCGACCCCGAGGTGCGCCACCGTCAGGGCGTGCATCGAGCGGGCGAAGCGGCCCTCGAGCGGCGTGACGACCTCGCGCACCTGCTCGTCGGCCGCGGCGGCCGTCCAGGCCTGCAAGGCGGCGCGGAAGAGCTCGCCGTTGTAGGTCTCGATGAGCCGGGCGACGACGGCGTGCACACGCTCCCCGCCGGTGCCCCCGGGTGGCGGCAGCTGCTCGACGCGTGCCTTGCGCTCCTCGAAGACGTACTCCAGCGCCGCGACGACGAGCGCCTCCCGGGTGGGGAAGTGGTGCTGGAGCGCCCCGCGGCTGATGCCCGCCTCGCTGGCGATGACCGAGACCGTCGTCGCGGACCAGCCTCGCTCGGCGAGGCAGCGCACGGTCGACTCGAGCAGCCGCTGCCGGGTCGCCCGGCTGCGGTCCTGCTTCGGCTCGGCGAGCGGACGGGTCGTGCTCACCCGGCCACCCACCGCGGTGGACGTCGCTCGAGGAAGGCCTGCATCCCCTCGCGGGCCTCCTCGCTCGCGAAGAGGCGTGCGGACTGCTCGGCGACCCGGTCGCGCTTCGCGTCCAGCTCGGCGAGCAGCTCGTGGTTGACCAGCGCCTTGCTCTCCCGCAGCCCCTGAGGGGAGGCCTTGGCCAGCTCGTCGGTGACCGCCCGGACCGCGGCGTCGAGGTCCTCGGTGCTGCCGCTCGCCCGGGTGAGCAGCCCGGACCGGGCTGCGGCGTCGGCGTCGAAGGTCGACCCGGTGAGGAAGTAGCGCGACGCGGCGCGGGCGTCCATGCGTGGCAGCACGGTGAGCGAGATGACCGAGGCGGCCAGGCCGAGCCGGGACTCGGTGAGGGCGAAGGTGGCCGCCTCACCCGCGATCGACACGTCGCAGGCGGCGACCAGCCCCATGCCGCCGGCGCGCACGTGCCCGTCGATCCGGCCGATGACCGGCTTGGGGTGGGCGACGATCGCCTCGAGCAGGTCGACGAGCTGGTTGGTGCGGTCGGCATTCGGGTCCCCGGCCGGGTCCGAGGAGGCCTCGGACAGGTCCGCCCCCGCGCAGAAGGTGCCGCCGGTGTGCGTGAGCACGATGCTGCGGACGGCCTCGTCCGCCGCTGCGGCGTCGAGGGCCTCGCGCACCTCCGCGACGAGCTGGCGGGAGAGCGCGTTGCGGTTGTGGGGCGAGTCGAGGGTGATCGTCATGACGGTGCCCTCGACGGCGGTGCCGACCCTCCGGTCGCCGCCTGCCGCGTCGTTCGTGCTCGTGCTCACTCCTGGCTCCCTTCGTCCTCGACCACGGCCAAGGTGGCGCCGAGGTCGACCTGCTGGCCGACGGTCACGGCCACCTCGGTGACGGTACCTCCCGTGGGTGCGGTCACCGCGTGCTCCATCTTCATCGCCTCGAGCAGCACGAGGGGCGCTCCGGCCTCCACCTGCTCGCCCGGGCTCGCGTGGACCGCGACGATCGTGCCGGGCATCGGCGCGACGAGGGCACCGGCCGGCATCTGCGCCGCCGGGTCCACGTAGCGGGGCAGCACGGTCAGGGTGCGAGAGCCCTGGGCCGAGTCGATGGTCACCCCCGGGTCCCCGTCGCTGCCGTCGGGGCGGCGCGCCGCGGGCAGCCGGGTCACGGTGAAGCGTCGCCGCACCCCGTCGAGATCGAGGACGACCTCCCCGGCGCTCGCCTCGACGAGCTCCACGGACCCGGTGCCCTCCGGCAGGGTCTCCAGCTCGAGCCCGTCGCGGCCGGTGCGAAGGGCGGTGCTCACCTCGGTCTCCCCGTGGGCGAAGCCGCGCCGCTGGAAGACGCTCGGGACGTTCCGGAAGCCTCCGACCCCGGGGAGCACCTCCCGCGTGGTGACCGTCTCGGCGGCGTCGGCGAGACCCGCGACGAGCGCCGCGAGGTCGACCGGCAGCCCGGTGCCCTCGAGCAGCTCGGCGGGGGAGTGGCGGGCGTAGAAGCTCGTGTCGGCGCTGCCGTCGAGCACCTCCGGGTGCAGCAGGGTCGCGACGAGCAGGTCACGGTTGGTCGTGAGCCCGTGCACGCGGCCACGGCGCAGCGCCGAGCCGAGCGTGCGCAGCGCCTCCGCCCGCGTCGGCGCGAAGGAGATCACCTTGGCGAGCATCGCGTCGTAGTGCGTCCCGACGACGGAGCCGGCCTCGACGCCGGCGTCGAGCCGCAGCCCGTGCTCCGGAGGGACGGCGAAGGTGGTCTCCGCACCCGGCAGGTCCAGCGTCACCACGGTGCCGGTCTGGGGTCGCCAGTCGTCGGCCGGGTCCTCGGCGTACAGCCGGGCCTCGACGGACCAGCCGTCGGGCTGCGGCTCGGGACCGGTGAGGGCCCTCCCCTCGGCCACGTCGATCTGCAGGCCCACGAGGTCGGTGCCGGTGACGCACTCGGTGACCGGGTGCTCCACCTGGAGCCGGGTGTTCATCTCGAGGAAGAAGAAGGACCCGTCCTCGGCGGCGAGGAACTCCACGGTCCCCGCACCGCGGTAGTCCACCGCGCCGGCGGCGTCCCGGGCCGCCCGCAGCAGCCGCTCCCGCATGTCCCCGCCCACCCGCTCGACGAGGGGGGAGGGGGCCTCCTCGACGACCTTCTGGTGGCGCCGCTGGAGGGAGCACTCCCGCTCGCCGAGCGCCCAGACGGTGCCGTGGGCGTCGGCCATGACCTGGACCTCGACGTGATGGCCGGTCTCCAGGTAGCGCTCGCAGAAGACCGTCGGGTCGCCGAAGGCCGAGGCCGCCTCACGGGAGGCGGAGGCGACCGTCTCCTCGATCTCCTCCAGCGAGCGCACGACCCGCATGCCGCGGCCGCCGCCGCCCGAGGAGGCCTTGACGATGACCGGCAGCTGCTCGGCGGTGATCGATCGCGGGTCGAGCCGCTCGAGGACGGGCACGCCGGCCTGACGCATCGCCGACTTGGACTCGACCTTCGAGCCCATGACCTCGATGGCCTTCTCGTCGGGGCCGATCCACGTCAGGCCCGCCTCGCGGACCTGCCTGGCGAAGTCGGCGCTCTCGGAGAGGAAGCCGTACCCGGGGTGGACCGCGTCGGCACCGGCGCGCAGGGCCGCCTCGATGACGAGGTCCCCCCGCAGGTAGGTCTCGCCGGGCGCGCTGCCCGGCAGGCGGACGGCGGCGTCGGCCTCGCGGACGTGGGGCGCGTCGACGTCCGCGTCGGAGAAGACCGCGACGGTGGCGATGCCCCGGCGGCGACAGGTGGCGAAGACCCGGCGGGCGATCTCGCCGCGGTTGGCGACGAGCACGCTGGTGATCGGTGTCTGGTTCACGTGGTTCCTCACATCCGGAAGACGCCGAAGGAGGAGGACCCCTCGACCGGCGCGGTGTGGACGGCGGACAGGGCCATGCCGAGCACGTCCCGGGTGTCCCTCGGGTCGATGATCCCGTCGTCGTAGACGAGGCCGGAGAGGACCATCGGCATGGCCTCGGCGCTGATCTGGGCCTCGATCGCGGAGCGGACCATCTGCGCGCCCTCCTCGTCGAAGTCCTTGCCCCGGGCGAGGGCGGAGGCCTTGGAGACCGAGTAGGTGACGTCGGCCAGCTGCTGGGCGCCCATGACCGAGGAGCGGGCCGAGGGCCAGGTGAAGACGAAGCGCGGCTCGTAGGCCCGCCCGCACATGCCGTAGTGGCCGGCCCCGTAGGAGTTGCCGAGCAGCAACGAGATGTGCGGGACGGTCGAGTTCGTCACGGCGTTGATCATCATCGCCCCGTGCTTGATGATCCCGCCCTGCTCGTACTCCTTGCCGACCATGTACCCGGTCGTGTTGTGCAGGAAGATCAGCGGCGTGCTCGAGCGGTTCGCGAGCTGGATGAACTGCGTGGCCTTCTGCGACTCCTCGCTGAAGAGGACACCGCGGGCGTTGGCGAGGATGCCGACGGGGAAGCCGTGCAGCTCGGCCCACCCGGTGACCAGGGAGGTCCCGTAGAGCGGTTTGAACTCGTCGAAGTCGCTGTCGTCGACGACCCGCGCGATGACCTCTCGGGGGTCGAAGGGGGACTTCAGGTCCGGCGGGACGATGGAGAGCAGCTCCTCGGCCGGGTAGCGCGGGGGGAGCGGTGCGTCGGTGCGCGGCCCGGAGGCCTTGCGGTGGTTCAGCCGGGCGACGATCCGCCGCCCGATGCGGATGGCGTCCTGCTCGTCGCGCGCGTAGTGGTCGGCGAGCCCGGAGACCCGGGCGTGCATGTCGGCGCCGCCGAGGGACTCGTCGTCGGAGACCTCGCCCGTCGCCGCCTTGACGAGCGGCGGGCCGGCGAGGAAGACCTTGGACCGCTCCTCGATCATCACGACGTGGTCGCTCATCCCGGGCAGGTACGCGCCGCCGGCGGTCGAGTTGCCGAAGACGAGCGCGATCGTCGGGATGCCCTGCCGGGAGAGGCGGGTGAGGTTGCGGAAGATCGCTCCGCCCGGGATGAAGACGTCCTTCTGCGTCGGCAGGTCCGCGCCCCCCGACTCGACGAGCGAGATGACCGGCAGCCGGTTCTTCTCCGCGACCTCGTGCATCCGCAGGGACTTCTTCAGCGACCACGGGTTGCTCGCCCCGCCCTTGACGGTGGGGTCGTTGGCCACGAGCAGGCACTCCACCCCCGAGACGAGGCCGATGCCGGCGACGACCGAGCCCCCGACGGTGAAGTCCGAGCCGTAGCCGGCCAGCGGCGCGAGCTCGAGGAAGGGGGACTCGAGGTCGAGGAGGAGCTCGATGCGCTCGCGGGCGGTGAGCTTGCCGCGCTTGTGGTGGCGGGCCATCGCCTGCTCGCCGCCGCCGGCGACGGCCGCGGCGACCTGGACGCCGATCTCGGCGAGCGACTCCCGCATCGCCTCGGCGGCGGACTGCGCCTCCGGGGTCGTCGGGTCGAAGGTGGAGCGCAACGTGGTCATGCGTGGTATCCCATCCGTCGTGCGGCCAGCTGGTTGAGGATCTCGACGGTCCCGCCGCCGATGCCGAGGATGCGCATGTCGCGGTACTGCCGCTCGACCTCGCTCTCGGCCATGTAGCCCATCCCGCCGAAGAGCTGCACCGCCTGGTGGGCGACCCACTCCCCGGTCCGGGTCGCGGTGTTCTTCGCGAAGCACACCGCGGGCACGAGGTCGGCGACGTCCTCGCCGTCCTCGTACCGGTCGACGACCGAGCGGGTGTAGGTGCGGGCGACATCGATCCGCGAGGTCATCTCCACGAGCGTGTCCTGGACCGACTGCCGCGAGATGAGCGCCCGCCCGAAGGTCGTCCGCGACCGGCACCAGTCGAGGGTCAGGTCCAGGCAGCGCTGCGCCTGGGCGTAGGCCTGCACCGCGAGGCCGATGCGCTCGGTGACGAAGGCACCCCCGATGAGCGCGAAGCCGGCGTGCTCGGGCCCGATCAGGTGCTCGACCGGCACCCGCACGTCGGTGAAGGACAGCTCCGCGGTGTCCGAGGAACGCCAGCCCATCTTCTCCAGCCGTCGGGCCACCTCGACGCCGGGCGTCTCCTTCTCGATGACGAGCAGGGAGAGCCCGCGCGCCCCCGGCAGGTCCGCCCCGCCGGTGCGCACCGCGGTCGTGATGAAGTCGGCCCGCACGCCGGAGGTGATGTAGGTCTTCGCTCCGTCGACGACGAAGTGATCGCCCTCGCGCCGGGCGGTGGTGCGCAGGCCGCCGACGTCGGAGCCGGCGTCCGGCTCGGTGATGCCGAGCGAACCGATGAGCTCACCGGCCAGGGTGGGCGCGACCCACCGCTCCACCTGCCACGGCTGCCCGGCCGCGGCGATGTGCGGGCAGGCGATCCCGGCGGTGAAGAGCGAGGCGAAGGTGCCCGCCGCCCCACCGGCCTCGTGGAAGGCCTCGCACACGGCCACGGTGGCGCGTACGCCCCCGCCGCCGCCTCCGACCGACTCGGGGTAGCCGGCCCCGATGAGGCCCAGGCCACCCGCGGTCGCGTGCAGCGAGCGCGGGATCGCTCCCTCCTGCTCCCACGCGTCCTGGTGGGGGAGGACCTCCCTCCGGACGAACTCCGTCGTGGTGGCGCGCAGGGCCGTCAGCTCCTCGGAGTGCCACTCGGGTCGGCTCATCGCTCTTCCTCGCCCACGGGCAGCAGCGCCGCGGGGATGTCGACGTGTCGTGCGCGCAGCCACTCGCCGAGGCCCTTGGCCTGGGGGTCGAAGCGGGCGTTGTAGGCCACCCCCTCGCCGAGCAGGCCCTCGATGACGATGTTGATCGCCCGCAGGTTCGGCAGGTGGGTGATCCTCAGTGGCAGGTCGGCGGTCTCCGGGAGCAGCTCGCGCACCCGTTCGGGGGTGAGCAGCCCGACGAGCCAGGACCAACCCGCCTCCCCGGAGTCCTCCCGCACCCACACGCCGACATTGGCGTTGCCGCCCTTGTCGCCGGACCGGGCCCCGGCGAGCAGCCCCAGCGGGGCACGCACCGTCTCGCCTCCTGCGGCGAGGCCGCCGCGCGGGGGAGCCGACGGCGCGTTCGCCTCCGGCGCGAGCTGCCGGGTGGACGACGGGGGCGGGACGACCTCCACGCTCCCGTCACCGTGGACCACCTCGTGCCCGGGCACGTCCTGCGGGACGTACCCGGCGGTGAAGACCCCGTAGGGGCCACCGGACGTGGGCGGCGTCGTCGTGTGGAAGCCGGGGATCGAGCCGAGGGCGATCTGCACGGCCGCCCCGGAGAAGGCGCGGCCGACGACCTTCGGGTCCGGGTCGCGGGCGACGGCGGTGAGCAGCGCCGAGCCCTGCTGCTGGGTGGCCGGGTCCTCACGGTCGGTCCGGGCGAGCGTCCACTCGAGCTCGGCCGGGCGGGTCGGCAGTGCCGCCTCCAGCTGCCGGCGCACGAGCCGGGCCTTGGCCTCGATGTCGAGGCCGGTGAGCACGAAGGTCATCTCGTTGCGGTGGCCGCCGAGGGAGGTCAGGGACACCTTGACCTCCGGTGGCGGCGCCTCGCCGCGCGCGCCCTGGATGAGCACCCGGTCGGGCCCCTCCTGGCCGAGCCGCAGGGAGTCCAGCCGGGTCGTCACGTCCGGACCGGGATACCGGGCGTCCTGCACCTCGTAGAGCAGCTGGGCGGTGACGGTGTCGACGGTGACCTCGCCGCCGGTGCCGGGGTGCTTGGTGATGACGCTGGAGCCGTCGGCGCCGATCTCGGCGATCGGGAAGCCGGGGTCGAGCAGCTCCTCGATCTCGGTGAAGAAGGGGAAGTTGCCGCCCGTCGCCTGGGTGCCGCACTCGATGACGTGCCCGGCCGCGGTCGCGCCCGCCAGTGCGTCGAGGTCCTCGCGGCGCCAGCCGAAGTGGGCGATGGCCGGGCCGACGATGACCGAGGCGTCGGTGACCCGGCCGGTCACGACGACGTCGGCTCCCTCCTCGAGCGCCCGGGCGATCCCGAAGCCGCCGAGGTAGGCGTGCGCACCAAGCGGCGTGCCGAGCCCGAGCTCGTCGGCCCGAGGGGTGAGGTCGTCGCCGCGCACGTGGGCGACCCGAGGGGTCAGCCCTTGCTCCGCGGCGAGGGCGTGGATCGCCTCGACGAGCCCGGCCGTGTTGACCCCGCCGGCGTTGGCGACGATCTTCACGCCGCGCTCGAGGGCGATGGCGAGGCACTCCCGCAGCTGGAGGAGGAAGGTCTTGGCGTAGCCGGTGGCCGGGTCCTTCGCCTGGTCGCGGGCGAGGATGAGCATGGTCAGCTCGGCGAGCCAGTCGCCGGTGAGCACGTCCAGCTCGCCGCCCTCGAGCATCTCGCGCATCGCGGACAGGCGGTCGCCGTAGAAGCCGGAGCAGTTCCCGACGCGCAGCACCTGCGGGTCCTCGCCGACGGGACTCATGCGTTCGCCCCCTTCGGCGGGCCCGCGAAGGCCTGGGCGAAGGTGAGCCACGTCGCCGCCTCCCCGGTGGCCGCGAGCTCGGTCTCGGCCATCTCGCGACGCTGGGTGACGACGAGGCAGAACTCCTCCGCGCTCCCGGTGACCCGGTCGGGACCCCCGTCCCCCCAGGACCACACCTCGCCGCTCGGCGAGGTCAGCTCGATGTGGAAGGGCCGCTCCGGGGGAGTGCGCTGGTTGATCGTGTACGCGAAGTCCCGGGTGCGCACCCCGAGATGGCAGATGTCGCGCAGCCGGTCGCTCGCCTCGCGGCGCACCCCGAACGCGTCGGCGACGTCCAGCCCGTGCGCCCAGACCTCCATGAGGCGCGCGGTGGCCATCGAGCGCGGGCTCATCGACGGGCCGAACCACGGGATCCGGGCCTCCGCGGGGGCCCGGCGAAGGGCGTCGGCCAAGGCGACGCGTCCCTGCCTCCAGCGCTGCACGAGCTTCTCGGGAGGCTGCTGCGCCCACTCGGCGGCCCGGGCATCGACGTGGCCGAGCGGGTCGGCCATCGCGGTGCGCACCTCCTCCCCGAAGGCATCCGGTGCCGTCACCGCGAGTCGGGCGACGTCGTCGGTCCACGCGAGATGACCGACCTGGTGGGCGACGGTCCACCCCTTCGCGGGGGTGGGCAGCGCCCAGGAGCCCTCGTCCGCGGCACGGAGGAGGTCGTCGAGGTCGGCGCACTCGTCGAGGTAGGAGGTGACGGTGTCGGGCATGGGCACGACCGTGGCACAGGCTGAAACAAAAAAGCAAGCATGATTGCTTGTTTTCTGGCCGTGGCGTCACTACCGTCCTCGTCATGCGGTTCAACGACGACCACACGGCCTTTCGCGCGAGCGTGCGCGCCTTCGTCGAGACGGAGATCAACCCGCACGCGGACGCCTGGGAGGCGCAGGGCACCTTCCCGGCGCACGACCTCTTCCCGAAGGCCGCCGCCCTCGGGCTGCTCGGCCTCGAGCACGATCCCGCGTACGGGGGCGAGGGGGCCGAGCACAGCTTCCAGATGATCGCCGCCGAGGAGCTCGGTCGGGCCGACGTCGCGGGTGTCCCCATGGCCCTCGGCGTGCAGTCGATGATGGCGACCCCCTCCCTCGCGCGCGTCGGGTCGGAGGAGCTCAAGCGCACCTACCTCGCGCCCGCGATCGCCGGGACGGCCGTGACCTCGATCGCGGTCACCGAGCCGGACGCGGGCTCGGACGTGGCCGGTCTGCGCACCCGCGCCGCCCGGGACGGTGACGACTGGGTCATCACGGGACGCAAGATGTTCATCACGAACGGCACGCAGGCGGACTGGGTGTGCCTGCTCGTGCGCACCTCGGACGAGGGCGGCCACCGGGGGATCTCCCAGGTCGTCGTCCCCACCGACGCACCCGGCTTCTCCGTGGCACGCAAGCTCGACAAGCTCGGGAACCGCTGCTCGGACACGGCCGAGCTCGTCCTCGACGACGTGCGCGTGCCCGTCTCGAACACCATCGGCGAGATCGGTCGCGGCTTCCAGCAGCAGATGCAGCAGTTCGTCGTCGAGCGGATGTACGCCGCCTACTCGACCGTCGGCTCCTGCGAGCGCGCGCTGGAGCGCACCCGCCAGTACGTCGCCGACCGTCAGGTCTTCGGTGGGACCCTCGCCACGAAGCAGCACGTCGCCTTCCGTCTCGCCGAGCTCGCCGCGCAGGTGGACATGCTGCGCAGCCACAACGAGGTCGTCTGCGAGGGCGTCATGGCCGGTGAGGACGTGACCCGAGGCGCCACCGTCGCCAAGCTGACCGCCGGCCGTCTCGCCAGGGAGGTCGCCGACACCTGCCTCCAGCTGCACGGCGGCATGGGCTACATGGAGGAGACCTGGACGGCCCGCTTCTTCCGCGACACCAGGCTGGGCTCGATCGGCGGCGGCGCCGACGAGGTCATGCTCCAGGTGCTCGCCCGGATGGATGAGATGCCGGCATGACGCGGACAGCGATCACTCACGACCGAGGAGAGGACACCCCATGACCAGCAGCAGAGGCCTCGCGGGCCGCACGATCATCATGTCCGGCGGGAGCCGGGGGATCGGCCTGGCCATCGCCGAGCGGGCGGCGCAGGACGGTGCCAATGTCGCCATCCTCGCCAAGACCGACCGGCCCCACCCGAAGCTCGAGGGCACCGTCCACACCGCCGCCGAGGCCATCGAGCGGGCCGGTGGCTCGGCCCTGCCGATCGTCGGTGACGTGCGCGACGAGGAGTTGGTGCGCTCGGCGGTCGAGCAGACCGTCGAGCGCTTCGGCGGGATCGACGTGGTGGTCAACAACGCCAGCGCGATCGACCTCTCCTCGACCGAGGAGCTGCCGATGAAGAAGTACGACCTCATGCAGGACATCAACTGCCGTGGGTCCTTCCTCCTCGCGAAGACCGCGCTGCCGCACCTGTCGGCCTCCTCGGCCGCGCACGTGCTCACCCTCTCCCCGCCGATCAACCTCGCGCCCCGCTGGGCAGGTGGCCATCTCGGCTACACGATCGCCAAGTACGGGATGAGCCTGGTGACCCTCGGCCTCGCCGAGGAGTGGAGGGAGCGGGGCATCGCGGCCAACAGCCTGTGGCCGCGCACGGCCATCGCGACGGCCGCGGTGCAGAACCTCCTCGGCGGCGAGCAGACCATGGCCCGCAGCCGCAGCCCGCAGATCATGGCCGACGCCGCGCACGCGATCCTCACCCGGGAGCCGTCCGCGTGCACCGGCAACTTCTTCATCGACGACGAGGTCCTGGCCGAGGAGGGCGTCACCGACCTCTCGCCCTACGGCCCGCCGGTCGAGGAGCTCATGCCCGACTTCTTCCTCGGGGAGTGAGCCGGATGCAGCCCGACCTCTCCCGGGTCGACCCCCTGGAGTACAACCTCGCCACCCGCAACAACGCCGGGGACGTCGTCGTGCGCACGGCCGCCCTCTTCCCCGACCGGGTCGCCGTCGTCGACCAGGGGCGCGAGGTGACCTACCGCGAGCTCGCCGAGACCATCGACCGCCTCGGTCACGGGCTGCTCGGGCTCGGTCTCGAGCGCGGCACCCCCGTGGCCCTGACGATGACGAACTCCTGGCGGGTCCTCGCGACCTACTTCGCCTGCGCACGCGCAGGCCTGGTCTGCATGCCGCTGAACTTCCTCCTCGGCCTCGACGACCAGCGCTTCATCCTCGGGGACGCGCGTCCGGCGGCCCTGGTCACCGATGCGGCCTTCCGCGGGATGCACGAGCAGGTGCTGGCCACGGACGAGCACGTCCAGCACGTCCTCGTCAGCGACGAGGACGCGCCCGAGCCGGTCGCCGGTCGCCCGACCCACTCGTGGCAGCGGCTCGTGGACGCGGCACCGGATGATCCGCTCGAGGTGCTCGTCGACGACCGGGACACCGTGCAGTGCCTCTACACCTCGGGCACCACGTCACGGCCGAAGGGGGTGCTCGTCAGCCACACCTCGCTGGTCACCGCGCTGCTCGCCAACGCGCTCGTGACCCGGCAGTCGTGGGGCAGCACCGGGTCGAGCATGCTCGTCGTCCTGCCGATGTTCCACGTCACGGCGCTGAACACCCTGTGCATGCCGATCCTGCTCACCGGAGGGACCGTCGTGCTCGTCGGCACGGCCTTCGACCCGGCCGCGAGCCTCGACGCCATCGAGCGCCACCGGGTGACGCACACGATGATGCTCCCGCTCATGTACCGCGCCTGCCTGGCCGAGCTGACCGAGCGCCCCCGCGACCTCACCTCGGTCACCACCGCCATCTACGCGATGGCACCGATGCCCGCCGATCTGCTCGACGCGGTCGACGAGGCCTTCCCGAACGCCGACGTCGTCCTCGGCTCCGGGCAGACCGAGGTCGTGCCGGCGACCGTCATGCAGTGGCCGGGGCACCGGCACACCGCGTCGGACTCGTGGGGCCCGCAGGTGCCCTCGGTCCTGGCCCGGACGATGGACCCGACGGGCGAGGTCCTCCCGGCTCACGGGACGGGGGAGATCGTCTACCGCGCCCCGAACGTGTGCAGCGGCTACTGGAACAACCCGGAGGCCAACGAGGCCGCCTTCGCCGGTGGGTGGTTCCACTCCGGCGACGTGGGACACCTCGACGACGAGGGCGTCGTGTGGTTCACCGACCGCCTCAAGGACATCATCAAGTCCGGCGGGGAGAACGTCTCCTCGGTCGCCGTCGAGTCCGTCGTCCTCGCCGTCCCGGGCGTCGCGGAGTGCTCCGTCGTGGGCGTGCCGCACGATCACTGGGGCGAGGCGGTTTGTGCGGTGGTCGTCCCCGACGGGAGCGTGCCGGCCGACCGGTTGGAGCAGGAGATCATCGCCCACGCGAAGGGAGTGCTCGCGGGCTACCAGGTGCCCAAGGAGATCCGCGTCGTCGAGGAGCTGCCGAAGACGGCGACGGGCAAGATCCAGAAGCACCAGGTGCGCGACCTCGTGCGCTGACCGGACGTCAGTCCAGGTCGAGGGTGATGAACTTCGGCCGGTAGAGGGTGGGGTCGGACATCAGCTCCTCGAAGTCGAAGGTGTTGACGTTGTAGGAGATGAGCAGCTCCCCGTCCTCGCTGATCTCGGGGTGGCCGTGCGCGTTGTACGTGAAGTGCTCGCCCTCGGTCTCCGGGGTCTCGTAGATCGTCTGCTCGTCCCGCCACGGCCCCCACGGCTGGCAGGCGGTCCAGGCGTTGATCTTGTTGCTGAAGGGCTTCGAGGTGTCCGAGGAGATCATCAGGTACCCGTCCTCGTACGGCGTCACGCTCAGCTCGTTGGCGACCTTGCCCGTGAGCCGGGCGCTGTCCGCGCCGTCGCTGCTCCAGCCGTCCTCGCCGCGGTACTCCCACGCGGACCGGTCGGTGAGCGACCCCGCCGGCACGCGGGCGAGGTGCAGGTACTTCCTGTCCTGGCGGTCCTCGACGCCGTAGACGTAGGTGTACGTCGGGGTCGTCATCAGGCCCGCCCCCCAGGCCACCTCGTCGGCTCCCGGCTCGCCCCTGAACTCGGTGATGTCCTGGATCTCCAGGTCGGGCAGCGAGACCGTGGCCAGCGCGTTACGCTCCCACTCGAAGCCCTCCACCCCCTGCTCGCCGACCTGCTGGGTCCGCGAGAGGAAGACGACCAGCTCGTCATCGCCGGTGACCGTCGCGTCCTGCACCCAGTAGTAGGAGTCCTTGTCCGGGTCGGGGAAGAAGGACTCCGGCCCGGACCCGGTGAAGGTGCTCAGCCGACCGGCGGAGTCCTCGACCACGAGCGCGTTGTGCACCATCGCCATCCCGGGCTCGGGCTCGCCGGAGGGGGAGACCGTGCCGATGAAGGAGTCGGAGAAGAGCCAGAGGATGCGCTCGTCGGGCAGCTCCACCGAGTAGGTGGAGTCGCCCGCGATCCAGCCCGGTCCGGTCAGCTCGAAGCGCTCGTCGTCCTCGCGGGAGGGGGAGGCCCAGTCGAAGTCGGCGGTGACCGCCTCGCACGCCCCCTGCTCCGAGGGTGGGTCGGTGCAGCCGACGAGCAACCCCGCCCCGATCGTCAGGACACCGGTGAGCGCGGTCCAGCGACGGCGGCGCATCCGGGCTCCTCGGGTCGGTGGCGAAGGGCGCACGGGCCCCATTGTCACCCGAGTCGCGGGCTCCTCCCGGAGACACGCGTCACAGCCACCCCAGGTCCTGCGCCCGCCGGGCCGCCTCGACCTTCGTCCCCACCCCGGTCTTGCCGATGGCCGAGGAGAGATGGTTGCGCACCGTCCCGGGGGAGAGGTGCACCTTGGCCGCGATGACGGCGGCCGAGTGCCCCTCGAGCGCGTGCCGGAGCACCTCCTGCTCGCGCCCGGTCAAGGGGTTCGGTCCCTCGATGACGACGTCGGTGGCCAGCGACGGGTCGACGACCCGGCCCCCCTTCGCCACGGTGCGCACGGCCTCGGCGAGGTCCTCGGACGGGGTGTCCTTGACGACGAAGCCGCGTGCCCCCGCCTCCAGCGCCCGACGCAGGTACCCCGGCCGGCCGAAGGTCGTCACGATGAGCACCTTCGTCCCGGGGGACTCCCGGGAGAGCTCCTCGGTCGCCTGGATCCCGTCCAGACCGGGCATCTCGATGTCGAGGACGGCGACATCGGGCTGGGTGCGTCGGGCCGCCTCGAGCACCTCGTCACCGGTGCCCACGTCCGCGACGACCTCGAGGTCCTCCTCGAGCCCGAGGAGCGCGGCCATGGCACCCCGGACGAGCGCCTGGTCGTCGGCCAGCAGCAGCGTGATCATGGCAGCTCCACCCGCAGTCTCGTCCCGGGCCCGGAGGGTCCGGGCGTCCCCTCACCGATCTCGATCCGTCCGCCGACCTGGGTGACCCGCTCCCGCAGGCCGGTCAGCCCCGTCCCCTCCCGTCGTCCGCGCAGGCCGCGACCGTCGTCGACCACCTCGAGCCACGACGGCCCCCAGGTGACGCGCACGTGCCGGGCGCCGCTGTGCCGCACGACATTCGTGACCGCCTCGCGCAGCACCCACGCGATGGTGATCCGGTGGGCCGGGTCGACGACGTCCTCGTCCGGGGGGAGGTCGGCCTCGATGCCCGCGTCGCGCAGGGCGTTCGCGGCCGATTCGCGCTCGTCGGCGAGCCGGGCCACGCGCAGCCCCGCCACGGTGGCCCGGATCTCTGCGAGGGACTGGCGGGTGATCGAGCGGATGTCGGCCAGCTCCCCCTTCGCCCGCTGCGGGTCGATGTCGATGAGTCGCTCGGCGAGGTCGGCCTTGAGCGAGACGACGGTGAGGGAGTGACCGAGCACGTCGTGCACGTCCCGGGCGACCCGGTCCCGCTCGGCGGAGACGGCCAGGGAGCGCTGGACGACCTGGTTGCGCTCGTCGCTGAGGGTCAGCCTGCGCAGCAGGAGGCCGAAGCCGCCGATGAGCACGGGCAGGAAGAGGAAGGGCCAGATCTGCCCGAAGTCGTCGGTGAGCCACAGGAGCAGCGCCGCGAAGACCACGACGCCGACGACCGACGGCAGCGCCCACCGGTCGGGGAAGCCGAAGGCGGCGACGGAGGCGAGGAAGGGCGTCATCCCGATCGCCTCGGGACCGACGAGGACGATGAGGGCGACCATGATCGCCGTCGCCCCGACGAAGCTGCCGAAGACGACGACCCGGTCCTCCCGCGACCACCCGCACCGCAGGGCGACCTGGCCGCGGAGGAAACCCCAGACGTAGAGCGCGGCGAAGACCACGAGCGCGCCGAGGCCGAGGACGCGCAGCACCGGCTGCGCGTGGGTCTCCCCGATGACCGCGATCGCCGGGAAGACGAGGAAGACCAGCCAGATGGCGGCGAGGACCCAGCCGTGCTTGGCCCAGGGGTCGACACCGACCTCCTCGGCCGTGAGCTCCCCGACCGGCCCCGGGGCAGCCGCACCCGCCGACGGCCCGTCGAGGTCCGCCGACGGGCGCACGTCCGCCTTCGGCGTCACTGCCGCTCCCGGCCCCGCCGCGCGAGCAGGACCGTCGCTACGGCCATGATGATCGTCCACGCCACCACGTTAGCCAGCGGCACCCAGAGCGACTCGTGGGCGAGGTTGCCGTTCATGTCCACCGAGTAGCCCTCGGTGAGTGGGTAGCGGGCGAGGGAGACGAAGCCGTAGAGGGGGGTGAACTTCGCGATCGTCAGCATGACCCCCGACAGCGGGATGAAGATGTTGCCGAGGAAGGCGAAGATCACGAGCGACCCGGAGGCGGCGCCGACGGCCGACTCGGACCGGAAGGCCAGACCGAAGATCAGGCCGTAGAGCGCGAAGACGCACGCGCCGAAGAGCACGATGGCCGCGGACGCCGCCCAGACCCAGGTCTCTCCCTTCGCGCCGGTGGCGATGCCGATGCCGAAGATGAGCACGATCGGGATGAGGGCGATCGCCAGGGCGATGATCGCCTTGCCGGCGACGTAGGACGCGTCGCGAAGGGGGGTCAGGCCCAGCTGTCGGCCCCATCCCTGCTGCCGCTCGACGGCTGCCTGTCCGCCGATGCTCACGGTCGCGGTGACGGCCCCGTAGACGGCCATCGAGATCATGACGTAGAGAGCGACGTTGCCGCGACCGATGTCCTCGTCGCCGAAGGTCTGCGCGGCGCCGAAGACGACGTACATGAAGGCGGGCAGGACCGCGATGAAGAAGAGGCCGACGTAGTCGCGGGAGATCCGCTTCAGCTCCAGGGTGATGATCGTGGGGTTCATCGGGTCTCCCCGTCCTCGTCGTCGGTGTCGTCGGTGGTGATCTCCTCGCCGGTGATCGCGAGGAAGGCGGCATCCAGCGAGGCCGTCGTGACCTCGAGGTTGTACCCGCCGAGATCGGTGAGCAGCACCCGGGCGAGCGCGTCGGAGTCCTCGCCGATGGCGGTGATCCGCTCCCCGGAGGCGGTGACCCGGGTGGTGCCCGGCAGCGCGCGCAGTCGCTCGACGGCTGCGTCGACGTCCCCCCTGCGGACGTCGGCGCTGACCGTGCGGCCGCTGCCGCGGGCCCGGATCTGCTCGGTCGTGCCGTCGGCGACCACCTGACCCCCGGCCATGAGCACGATCCGGTCGGCGAAGTTGTCGGCCTCCTCGAGATAGTGCGTCGCGAAGAGGATGGTGCGTCCCCGGTCGGCGTCGGCGTGCATCGTGCGCCAGAAGTCCCGCCGGGCGGTGACGTCCATCCCGGCGGTCGGCTCGTCGAGGACGAGCAGGTCTGGGTCGGGCAGGAGCGCCACGGCGAAGCGCAGCCGCTGCTGCTCGCCTCCGGAGAGCTTGGAGACCATGCGGTCGGCCTTGTCGACGAGCCCGGCCTGCTCGAGCACCTCGTCGACGGGCTGGTGCTCGGCGAAGGTCGAGGCGATGAAGCGCACCGTCTCTCGTGCGGTGAGGTCACGCAGCAGTCCGCCCGTCTGGAGGACCGCCGACACGCGTCCGGCCTGGACGGCCCGGCGCGGTGTCTCCCCGAAGGCCGTGACCGTGCCGGTGTCCGGTGAGGTGAGCCCGAGGATCATGTCCAGCGTCGTCGTCTTGCCGGCGCCGTTGGGCCCGAGGATCGCGACGACCTCGCCGGAGGCGATGTCGAGATCGACCCCGGCCACCGCCTGCACGGTCTCGCCCCCGGAGTGGAAGGACTTCGTCACGCCCTCGAGGTGGATGCCGGCCCCCTTCGACACGGGTGGGCGGTGGGCCGGTGAGGGTCTCCCCGTCGTGGTTGATGTCATGATCCGATCCTGTCCCCGCCCGGTCTCGGCGGGCCATCCCCGGATGTCACGAGTCGGCCATGACATGTGTCATGTGGGGGTGAGTCGGTGCAGGATGGTGGGGAGCCCACCGACCAGAGGTGGGTCGGACGACGACAGACGGAGGCGAACGTGGGCGCAGCAGTTGAGATCAACACCGGTGACATCGACCCTGTGCACCTGAAGGACAAGCACGTCATGCTCGGGAACGAGGACCTGGGGGTGCTGGACGGCACCGAGCGGGTCGTGCACTTCGACATCCCGGCGGGCCGGCACGTCCTCTACCTCAAGGAGGGACTGACGACCTCCGGTGCGGTCGGATTCCTCGTGCAGACCGGGCACTGCGCCCAGCTGACGCTGAAGGACGTGGACGCAGGCATGTTCGCCCCCTTCTTCGGCGGCTGGTTCGCCCTCAAGCGCTCCGGCGACGTGCTCGAGGAGGACCTGCTCGAGGACGAGGAGCCGGGGGCCCGCGAGGTACCCGTCGACGAGGTCTCCTCCGACGCCTGATCTGCGCCGAGGGGACGGGCGCAGCGGCACCGGGCATGACACCATCGGCCCCATGCGAGTGACCCAGTTGCGCATCTACCCGGTCAAGTCGCTCGGCGGCATGGATCTCGATACCGCGAGCGTGGAGCCGTGGGGGCTCGAAGGGGACCGACGCTGGGCCCTCGTGGACGAGGCCGGCGAGAAGGTCACCGCTCGCGAGAACCGCCGGCTGCTCGGCCTGCGCGCCGAACAGCTGGACGAGGAGACCATCCGTATCCACGACCGGGACGGTCAGAGCATCCCGATCGACATCCCGCTCGGCCTGCCGCCCGTCCCGGTCAGCCATGCCCGTCAGGGTTTCGCCAATCCCGCCGACGAGGACGTCAGCGAGTGGATCAGCGACCGGGTGGGGCAGCGGCTGCGCCTGGTCTGGCAGGAGGACCCGAGCGTGCGCCGGGTGTCGGGTGCCCATGGTGGCCGGGACGGGGACACGCTCTCGCTCGCCGACGCCGGTCCGTTGCTCATGACGTCGACGTCCTCGTTGGCGCGCCTGCAGGAGTGGGTCGATGCCGAGGCGGACGAGCCGGATCCGGACGGCATGGACGCCGCCGACGTCAGCGACGCCTCGGCGGACCCGTCGGAGGGGCCGGGTGCCCCTCTGGACATGCTCCGGTTCCGGCCGAATGTCGTCATCGAGGGGGCCGAGCCCTTCGCCGAGGACGGCTGGGAGACGGTGCGGATCGGCGGGGTGGACTTCCGCACCGCCGAGCTGTGCGACCGGTGCGTCATCGCGACGATCGACCCGGAGACGCTCGCCGGGGGCAAGGAGCCGACGCGGACCCTGGCGCGGCATCGGCGCTGGGACGGGAAGACGTGGTTCGGGACCCGGCTCGTGCCGCTGGGTACGGGGGAGCTGAGCGTCGGGGACGAGATCGCTCCCGGGTGACCTGAGGCTCGTCCCACGCGACGGGCCTCGCAGCCGGGCGTGAGGGCGCACCCGGGCACGAGCGCGCCCCGGGGCGCGTCCTCTCAACCGGGCACGAGGCGTCTCGCCCCACAGGGGGGCTGGGTCTCAGGCGTGGCCCCGCACCGGGCACGGGGGCACACCCTCTCAGGGGCGCCGGTGGAAGGAGATGTGGGCCGTGCCGTCCCCGTGGTGATGGGTGGCATGGCGCCATCTGGGGGAGTCGATCATGTGGTGGTGCCGCCCGCACAGCGGGATCGCGTTGTCCATGTCGGTGCGACCGCCGGCCTCCCACGGTCGGAGGTGATGGACCTCCGTCCAGGCGAACGGTCTGTCGCACCCCTCCGTCGCGCACTCGGTGTAGCGGGCGGCCAGCGCGAGCCGTTGCGCGTCGCTGAAGAGCCTGGCCTGTCGGCCGAGGTCGATGGGGACGGTTCCGGTGCCGAGCACGGCGGGAACGAGGCCGGCGCTGCAGGCGAGTCGTCGGGTCGCCCCCGACGAGAGCACCTGGCCGGTGATGTCGGTCGTCGCGACCCTTGCCCTCGTCAGTGCGGACCGGAGGTCCTCGAGCCGGGTGGTGATGAGCAGCGTGGCCGCGCTCTTGTTGTGCAGGTGGTCGGTGGGGATGCGGGTGAGCAGGTCGGCGAAGGCCAGCCCTCGCTCGTGCTGCCAGTCGGTCTGGGTCGCCCGCCATCCGGCGCCCTGCGGCTCGCGCCGTCCGGAGCCGTCGCGATGCCACCCGTCGACGTCCCCGCCCCGGCCGAAGGACGTGCCGCGAGCCTGGGTCCCGACGCCGGCGTCCCCGTCGTGGGGGCGACCTCCCCGGTGGTCGGGGCCCGCAACCGGGGGGCCACCAGACTCGCCGGAGTGGTCCGAGCCACCTGCTCCCTTCGGGGTCCTCTCCTGTCGCCTCGGCGCGGTCATCGCGTCGAGGACCTTCTTGAGCGTCATCCCGGAGGCCCACGGCACCGTGAAGTGCCCGGTCATCGTGCCGTCCTGGTTGTCCTTGAGCCAGAAGGCGCACGACTCCATCGCGCGCTCCTCCTCATCGGTCACGACGTCGTCCTCGTGGCCGTCGACGACCTCCGGGTCGGGCTCGACCCGCTCCAGGACGCGACGGGCGGCGGCGCGCAGGCGCGAGGGCGAACGGTTCACCGCGAGGGCCAGCAGCTCCCTCTCGCACTCGAGGTACTGGGCGCTCGTCAGGTGCTCGGGCAGGTCACGCATGGCCCTGGCGACGACCTTGGCGTGGTCGGTGCTGATCAGCCCCTCGGCCAGTGCATCAGCGGTCGCTGCCAGCCGGGGACGGCCGCTGCCATCAGCATCCGTCCCGGAGCCGTCCGAGGCGGTGGGACCGCTGCTCGATCCGTCCGTGGCTGGGTGCGTGCCTGCGTCGGAGGGCATGTCCTCGTCGGGGTGCTGGCCACCGACGCCCGTCCCCGCTCCTGCCTCGGAGCCTCTGCCGCTCCCGTCGGATGCGTCGCCGGTCGCGTCATCGCCGGGTCGGCTCCCGGCGGCGTCATCGGTGCGCGTCGGCTCAGGGGCGCCCAGTGCATCTGCCAGGTCCGCATCGGCGGCTGCCGGGCGGCGGTCTCCCTTCGTGGTCCCCGCGAGCCAGGCGCCGGAGTCGGTGAACCCGTTGCCCTCGTGCGCACCGCCGGCCTGTGCCAGGGCGACGAGTCGTAGCCGAGCGGCGTCCACCCGCCGCTTGAGGCGCTCGAGCTCCCGCACGTCGTCCTGGAGCTCGGTCATCGCCACGGGCGGGTTGTCCGTGATGGCCGCGAGGACGTCGTCCACGCATCGATGGGCTCGGTCGACCTCCGAGGTCAGCGTAGGGACGTAGAGGATCTGTCCCGTGACCACGATGAGGTCCAGCCACCGCTTGAGGCCGGCCTCCATGCTCCCGTGAGGGGGAGATGCGGTGGCGGTCGTCCGATCCATGTCCTGACACTATTCGAACAGGTGTTCGACGTCAAGTCGCGGCCTGTGGAAACTCAAGATGCGAAGACCTCGAAATTCATTACGTTGGGAAGCGATCTCGAGGCCGCGCCGGAGCAGTCTCACTTGTCACGAAGGGGATGGCCCGTGCGGAACTCTCGTGGGGCGGCACTGCTCGTCGCGGCTGTCATGGCGCTCGGTCTGACCGGGTGCGGAGGGGACGAGGAGTCGGCGGAATCGAGCAGCACCGTCTCTCCGCGCACGCCCGCCGGGCAGGGCAAGGAGGACGGGGAGACGGCCGATGCCTCCGGGAGCGAGGGCAGCAGCACGTCCGGGTCCTCGACGTCGGGCGAGGCGACCGGCTCGGCTGATCCGAGCGGGAGCGGGTCGCCGGCGGCGAGCTCGTCGGGAGCATCCACGGACGCCGGGGGCGGGTCGACGGACCTGCCGGCGGA
>CAYSGN010000006.1:56529-64589 GCA_964430615.1 uncultured Janibacter sp.
CGGCGTCACCAAGGCCGGCAAGATCTCGGCGCCCGCGGTGCCACGTCAACGGACGAAGATCCGGTCGGCTTCGATCTCCCCGGTCACGAACGAGAGCAGCGCTTCGCTGGACGACATCAAGGTCAAGTCCGAGATCTGCGACGACATGTCCCTCACCCAGTGCTCCAGCGCCCGGGCCGGCTGCATCGTGGAGTCGGGCACCCCCAACTACTACGGGGTCCCGACGATCACGCACGTGAGCGTCAACGGCGGCGGCTGGGAGTACGCGGGCCTGTCCTGCGGGTCGCCGGACTCGGTGACCATCCCCGGGGCTGGCAGAGGTGGGGGAGGAGACGCCGCGGCGCCTCGGACCGTGCGCATCGAGGCCCCGCCCGTGCCCTCCTTCGCGGACATCCAGCAGGCCTTCCGCGAGCTGCCCTTCAGCATGCCCAGCCCGAGCATCGAGCCAGCCGGCGGGCGGACCCTGACGAACCTCCCCACCTACTACTCGGTGACCTGGCCGGATGACGGCCACCTGGAGCCGGGCGAGGTGAGCGAGCCGATCCGGCTCCTGTCGTGGAGCGTCGAGTTCAAGGTCGAGGCGAAGGACTACCGCTACGTCTACGGCGACGGGTCCTCCTCGGGGTGGACGACGAGCACGGGCGGCACCTACCCCGACGGCGAGATCACCCACGACTACGAGGAGACCGGAGAGGTCCCGGTGCGGGTCGATGCCCGTCTCACGGGTCGGTACCGCGTCAACGGTGGTGAGTGGCTCGACGTCGAGACGGTCGCCGACCTCCAGGACGAGCCCGTGACCACCCTGCAGGTGCTCGGCACGCGGACCCGCCTCGTCGACGAGTGACGGGACGGGGCGCGTGGAGGCGAAGGGCGTAGGACTCGCCTGAGCCTCCAGGGCCTCCTGAGCCTCCCGTGCCCTGCCGGGCCGCCCCGGCCCGAGGGGGGCCCCGGGTCCGACGAGCACGGCGACGGGCCGACGATCACTGCGGCAGGCCGACGGACTCAGCAGCCCCCTTCGCGCGGTCGCTCCTCACACCCAGGGCAGGTGGGCGGGCAGGTCCTTCGCCACGGTCTTGGGGAAGTCCGGTGGTCGCTTCTCGAGGAAGGAGGCCACCCCCTCGAGGGCGTCCGGATCGTGCGCCAGGCCGGCGATGAGCCGCGAGTCGACCTCGTGGGCCGGCCCCGGCGAGACCTCACCGGAGAGACGAGCGAGCATCTGCCGGATCACCGCGACCGACACGGGCGACGTGCTGTCGCGGATCTCCTCGGCCAGGGAGCGAGCCGCCGGCAGCACGTCCTCGGGCGGGTGCACCGCGGTCAGCAGGCCGGCGGCGAGCGCTTCCTCCGCGTCGAAGAGCCGCCCGGTGATGAGCCAGTCCTGGGCCTTCGTCACCCCGACGAGCCGCGGCAGGTACCAGACCGACCCGCCCTCGGGGTAGATCCCGCGCCGGGAGAAGACCAGCCCGAACCGCGAGTCCGTCGACCCCAGCCGGAAGTCGCAGGAGAGCGTGATCGTCAGCCCCCCGCCCACGGCGGCCCCGCGCATCGCGGCGATCACCGGTGTGCTCATCGCGTGGATCGTCCGCGACACCCGCCCCGCGGGCTCCTGCCACCGCCCGCCGCCCCCGGCACCGCCTGCGGCGACTCCGTCACCCCCGGCACCGCCTGCGGCGACCCCGCCGCCCCCGGCACCGACTGTAGAACCACCTGTCGACCCACTCGCGGAGACATCGCCGAACGACCCACCCGACAGGTCCGCCCCGACGCAGAAGTCGCCCCCGGCGCCCGTGAGGATCACCGCCCGCACGTCCTCGTCACGGTCCGCCACCACCAGGGCCGCCGCGATCTCGTCCGCCATCGTGGACGTGTAGGCATTACGCGCCTGCGGCCGGTCGAGGGTGATCGTCGCGATCCGCTCCACGACGTCGTAGGTGATCTGCGTCAGCTCCATGGGCCCATCATCGACCAGCACGGTCGGCCTCACGTCGAGCCTCGGAGCCGCTCCGTCGAGCCATCGGGTCCGTCATCCGCCGCCGGGAGCATGTCCCGCCGCACCGCCACGGCCGCGAGGAGCCCGCCGGCGCCGACGACCACCGCGCTGATGACCATCGCCGTCGAGAACCCGGCGTCGAAGGCCGCCGGGTCCTCGTAGACCTGACCGGTCAGCCCGGTGAGCGTGGGGACGGCCGCGACCCCGATGAGCCCGCCGGTGCGGGCCACCGCGTTGTTGACCCCCGAGGCCAGGCCCGCGTGCTCGTCGGGTGCCGTCGCCAGCGCCGTCGCGGTGAGCGGCGCCACCATGATCGTCAGCCCCAGCCCGAAGACGACGACCCCAGGCAGGACGTCGCGCACGTAGTCCGCCTCGACCCCCACCCGGAGCAGGAGCAGGATGCCGACCGCGACGACGAGCGGACCGACCCCCATCTGGAGCCGCGGCCCGATGCGGGTGGCGACGACCCCGGAGCGGGCCGAGAAGAGCATCATGAGCAGCGTCGTCGGGAGCGTCGCGACCCCGGCCGCCACCGCGCCCCACCCCGAGACCACCTGCAGCTGGACCACGAGGAGCATGAAGACCACCCCGAAGCCCCCGTACACGACGAAGGTCACCGCGTTGACCACCGTGAAGCCCCGGGAGGCGAAGATCGCCGGTGGCAGCATCGGCGACGGCGTGCGCAGCTCGTGCACGACGAAGGCCACCGCGCACCCGGCCCCGACGACGACGGCAACCGTGACCATCACGCCACCGCCGGTCCCTCCGCCGTCGCCGCTGCCGCCGGCCTCGATGAGCGCGTAGCTCAGCCCCGCGAGGGCGAGCGCCCCGAGCGCGGCGCCGAGGACGTCGAGGGGATCCTCGCTCCCTTCGCCCCGGTCCGCGGGCGCGTACCAGGCCGCCATCGCGAGCACGACCACCGCCAGGGGCAGGTTGATGAGGAAGGCCCATCGCCACGAGGCGACCTCGATGAGCCAGCCCCCGACGAAGGGCCCCACCGCGGTGGCCACGCCGCCGAAGCCTGCCCACGCGCCGATGGCCCGGGCCCGGTCCTCGCGGCGCAGCGCCGACTGGAGCATCGCCAGGCTGCCGGGGGTGAGCAAGGCTCCGCCGATGCCCTGCAGCGCCCGGGCGGCGATGAGCAGACCGGCCGTGGGCGCGATGCCGCAGGCGAGCGAGGCCACCGCGAACCACACCGCGCCGATGACGAAGATCCTGCGCCGACCGTACCGGTCACCGAGGACACCGCCGATGAGGATGGCCGCCGCGAGCGTGAGCGCGTAGGCGCTCACCACCCACTGGAGCGCCGTGAAGTCGGCGTCGAAGGTCCGCCCGATGTCCGGCAGCGCGACGTTGACGATCGTCGCGTCGATCCCCGCCATGCCCGACCCCAGGATGGTCATGACGAGGATCATCCGTCCGCGGTGGGAGTCCAGGCGCAGCCCCGAGGTCGGCGCCGGACCGGCGACGGGAGGCTCCGCCCCCGCGAGGGCGGCTCCCTGCCCGCAGGTGGTCTCGGGGCCGCTCGTCGCGCCCGGTGTCAGCTCGTCACGCACCCGCCCATCGTCCTCCTCGTGCGGGCCGCGCGTCGCCTAGCCCCAGGAGACCTCCGGCAGCCGCACCGACCCCAGCACGCCGAGCAGACCGAGACCGGCGAGGAAGACCAGCGCCCACACCTGGCCGAAGGCCGCGATGGCCGAGCTGACCGCGCCGACGACGAGCAGGACGAGGCCCATGGCGGAGTTCGAGACCGCCACGTAGGTCGTGCGCAGATCGCCCTCGGCCATGTCGACGACGTACGTCTTGCGCCCGACGCGCACCCCCGTGTGGGTGAGGGTGAGCAGGAAGTACGTGACGACGAAGACGACCGCGCCCCACGCCGTCCCCTCGAGATCGGTGAGCTCGACGAGGAGCACGAGGGCGAGGACGAGCCCGGACGCGACGGCGGCGCCACCGGTCATCAGCTGCCGGCTCGAGCGGTCGGCGAGCCGCCCGAAGATCCGGCCACCGATGAGCGCGGCGACCCCCGAGGCGAGGATGTAGCCGCCGAGGCCGGAGAGCGCGGTCGTGTCCGAGTGGACGGACAGCGACACGACGAAGGGGGGACTGAGCGCCGAGACGAGGAGGAAGCCCCGCACGACGACGAAGTCCCGGAAGGCCCGGTCCGTGCGCAGCAGCGTGAGGACCTCGGCGAACCACCCGTGCGCGTCGACGTCCTCCTCCGTCCGCTCGCTCATGTCGGCCGGCTCGCGCACCCCGGCGTAGACGAGGGCGACGAGCACCCAGAGCGCCGACCCCAGACCGAGCAGCCACGCCAGCTGGGTGCCGGAGAGGTCGCCTCCACCGAGCGAGCGCACGGCGAGACCGAGGGTGATGGCCACGAGGCCGGAGGCGGTGGTGGCCAGGCCGTTGATCTGGCCGCGTTCTCCCTTCGGCACGGTGCGGCCCTGCACGTCCTTGGAGGCGACGGAGGTGAGGCAGCGCCCGATCGAGAAGGCGGCCAGCGCGACGATGACGACGACACCGGCGGGCAGCCCGTGCCCGACCGCCGCGGTCAGCGTCATCACGGCGACCGCGAGCGCCTGGACGAGCGCGCCGAGGACGTAGACCCACTTGCGACGGTGCACGTGCAGGATCCAGGGCGTGAGGAAGGCCTGGGGGAGCATCGACCCGGACTCGCGGATCGGCACGAGGACACCGATGAGCGCGGCCGGCACCCCGAGCGCGTGGAAGAGCCACGGCAGCACCGTCGAGGCGTTGACCGTCTGGTCGCCGGAGGACTGGAGCGCCTGTGCGCCGACGAGCCGCAGCCCGTTGCGGGGGATGTCCCGCTGCACGTCGTCGGGCAGCTCCTCCTCCGCATCGGCGGAGCGGCGCATGAGCGCGGAGTAGATCCACTCGGTCATCGGCATCCGTGCAATGTAGTCGGTTTGCGGAGCGGCCCCGACGGGATGAGCATGGAGTGTCGATGTGTCCGCGAAGGGGAGGAGAGCCCGTGCCGCGACGGCCCACCCCTGTCGAGGCGGCCGAGGACGAGGTCCTCGCCCGCCTGCTCGACGAGGGCGCGCGCGGTGCCGTGCCCACCACGACCTACGGCTGCGGGAGGGACACCGTCCTCGAGCGCTACGGGCCCGAGGACGCACCGGCGATCGTCCTCGTCCACGGCGGTTACTTCCGTCCGGGCGTGGACCGTACCCATACCCGTCCGCAGGCGCGTGCACTCGCCGAGGCGGGCTGGCAGGTCGTCCTGCCCGAGTACCGGCGGGTGCCGGGCGCACCCTGCTCGGCGATCGAGGACCTCACGGCGCTCGACGAGCACCTGCGGTCCGAGGGTCTCGACGTGCGCGCCTGGGTGGGGCACTCGGCCGGGGGAGCGATGGCCCTCTGGCGCGCCCTCGCCCCGGACCTGCCGCCGGTGCGAGCGGTCGGCCTGGCCGCGGTGAGCGACTTCGACGCCGCCGTGAGCGAGCGGCTCGGGGACGACGCGGTCCGCGACTGGATCGGGCGGGGGCCGGAGGCCGCGCCCCGTCTCTACGCCCGGCTCGACCCGAGGCGCCTCGTCGCGGCCGCGCCCGACGCGGCGGCCCGGATCCACCTCGTCCACGGAGCCGACGACGCGACCGTCCCGGTGGGTCAGAGCGAGGGCTTCCCCGCGGTGAGCACGCTCGTGCCGGGGGCGCACCACTTCGACCTCATCGACCCGGTCTCGCCGCACTGGCCGACCGTCCTCGAGGTCATCCGCGGCTGAGCAGCGCCTCGATCCGGGTCAGCGCGTCGGCGACCTCCGTGAAGCTCGTGCTCAGCGGCGAGAGGCCCAACCGGATCCCGTCCGGCTCGCGGAAGTCGGGGACGACCCCGTCGTCCCACAGCCGGGTGTAGATCTCGCGCGAGCGGGGGTGGGCGATCGTCACGTGGCCCCCGCGCAGGGCGTCCTCGCGCGGGGAGACCACCCGCACGCCGAGCGGGGCGAGGTGCTCGTCGACCGCCTCGATGACGAAGCGCCCGAGGTCGCTCGCCTTCTCGCGGACCCGATCCAGCCCGACCCGCTCGATGAGGTCGACCGTGTCCTCGATGCCGGCCATCCCGAGCACCGGTGGCGTCCCCGAGATGAAGGCGCGCATCCCCGCGCCGGGGCGGTACCCGGGCCCCATGACGAAGGGCTCGGCGTGCCCCATCCACCCCTGGATCGGCTGGCGCAGCCGCTCCTGGTGGCGGGCGGCGACGTACCCGAAGGCCGGTGCGCCCGGACCGCCGCCGAGGAACTTGTAGGTGCACCCGACGGCGAGGTCGACCCCGTGCTGATCGAGGTCGCTGGGCAGGACGCCGACGGAGTGGCACAGGTCCCACAGGACGAAGGCGCCTGCGTCGTGGGCCAGCGCGGTGATCGCCGGGAGGTCGGCGACCCAGGCCGACTTGTACGCGACGTGGGAGAGGAGGAGGACACCGGTGCGCTCGGAGAGGGCGCCGGCGACGAGGTCGGGGGTCACCCCCTTCGCCGGATCCGGCTCCAGCCACACGAGCTCGGCCCCGGTCTCCGCGGCGACCCCCTCGGCCACGTAGCGGTCGGTGGGGAAGTTCTCGCTGTCGAGGACGACCTCGGGGCGCGCCGGCCCGGCGGCGGCCACAGCCGCGCGCAGCAGCTTGTAGAGCATGACGGTCGTCGAGTCGCCGACCACCGTCTGACCGGCCGCGGCGCCGAGGCAGACCTCACCGATCCGGTCCCCGAGGCGCAGCGGGAGCTCCATCCACTGCTCGTCCCAGGAGCGGATGAGCCGGGTGCCCCAGTCGTGGCGGACGAGGTGCTCGAGGCGCTGCGCGGTGGCGCGAAGGGGGCGGCCCAGCGAGTTCCCGTCGAGGTAGGCGAGGACTCCCTCGGCGGGCAGGTACTCGTCGCGGCACCCGGCGAGCGGGTCGGCGACGTCGAGCGCGCGGGCGCGGGCGTGCAGCGCGCTCACGCCCCGATCTCCGTGCGCAGCGCGAAGAGCTCGGGGAAGAAGGTCAGGTCGAGCGCCCGGCGGAGGAAGTCGACCCCGGAGCTGCCGCCCGTGCCGGTCTTCATCCCGATCGTGCGCTGGACGGTCTTGAGGTGGCGGAAGCGCCACAGCTGGAAGTTGTCCTCGAGGTCGACGAGCTCCTCGCAGGCCTCGTAGACGTCCCAGTTCTCCTCGGCGTGCTCGTAGACGTCGGCGAAGACCTCGGTCAGGTCCGGGTCGAGCTCGTGGGCGCGGGTGACGTCCCGGGTGAGCACGTGCTCGGGGATCGGGTACCCACGCCGGGCGAGGTGGCGCAGGAACTCGTCGTAGAGGCTCGGAGCCTGCAGCAGCTCGGTGAGCAGGGCGTGCGCGTCGGGGTCGTTCGCGAAGACCTCGAGCATCCCCGCGTGCTTGTTCCCGAGGGCGAACTCGACGGCCCGGTACTGCCAGGACTGGAAGCCGGAGGCACGACCGAGGTGGGGGCGCAGCTCCTGGTACTCGGTGGGGGTGAGCGTCGCGAGCACGGACCACTGGTCGGTCAGCGTGCGCTGGATGTGCTTGACCCGGGCGATCCGCTTCAGGGCGATGCGCATCTCGTCGCGCGCGAGCAGGTCCATCGCGGAGCGGGTCTCGTGCAGGACGAGCTTGAGCCACAGCTCGGAGGTCTGGTGCTGGATGATGAAGAGCATCTCGTCGTGGTGCTCCGGGACGCTGATCGGGCGCTGGGCGTCCAGCAGCGTGTCCAGCGCGAGGTAGGACCCGTAGGACATCTCCTCCCGGAAGTCGCGGTGGACGCCTGACTCGATGTCCCGGGTGTTGCCCGCCATCTGTGCTCCTCGTGTCGGTCTGCTGCGGGGCGCCCCGACCCGGTGGGGCCCGGTGGACGCCGTCTCCAAGGTTCGCAGACCGCGCTCGACCCCGCCGAGGAGGGCGCGGGCCGCCTCTCCGTCAGGGGAGGCGCCCGGCAGGACCGTAGCCCCCTCAGGAAGCTCCAGGAAGAGAACACATCCCCCTAGGGAAAGTTCGCCAGAAGGCCACATCCCCCTAGGGGGATGACGTCAGGGCGACCGTTCGTCGCACTCTCACTCAGGGGATGT
>CAYSGN010000007.1:0-1622 GCA_964430615.1 uncultured Janibacter sp.
TTGATCGTCAGGCCCTTGTTGAGGAAGGCCATCTGCTGGAAGCGGGCCCGGATCGTCTCGTAGTCGTAGACCGTCGTGTCGAAGATCTCCGGGCTGGCCCAGAAGGTGATCGTCGTCCCGGTCGCCTCGGTCTCCTCCTCCTGGCGAAGGGGGCCGGTCGCCACGCCGTTCTCGAAGGTCATGCGGTGGGCGTGCCCCTTCTGGCGCACGCACACGTCCATCCGGGTGGAGAGGGCGTTGACGACGGAGGAACCGACCCCGTGCAGACCACCGGAGACCTTGTAGCCCCCACCGCCGAACTTGCCGCCGGCGTGCAGCTGGGTGAGGACGAGCTCCACGGCGGAGACGCCTTCGGCCTCGTGCAGGTCGGTGGGGATGCCGCGGCCGTTGTCCTTGACCCGCACACCCCCGTCGTCCATGAGGGTGACGTCGATCGTGTCCGCGTACCCGGCCATGGCCTCGTCGACCGAGTTGTCGACGATCTCCCACACGAGGTGGTGCAGACCGCGCTCGCCGGTGGAGCCGATGTACATGCCGGGCCGCTTGCGCACCGCCTCGAGGCCCTCGAGGACGGTGATCGCGCTCGCGTCGTACGCGACGTCGGTGCCGCCGGGGTCCGGGGTCGACGGGATCGAAGGCGGCAACGACTGGTCTGTCACGGTGCTCCTCTGAGCTGATGCGATGACACGGCTCGCCGCGGCTCAGCCCTCTCGGGCGGCACCGCGGCCTCAACCCGTTGATTCTACCTCTCCGGAGCCCGAAACGACGCATCTTCCCGGCCCGTGGCGGCGGTTCTCGCCGCTGCGGCGGCACGGCGACGACTCCCGGTACGCGCCCCACCCTGCGAGGGGCTCTGCGTGGCCGTCAGGAGCAGGAGCCCGTGGGCAGCTCTCCCGCGTGCTCCTCGAGCACCTCCGCGGCCTCGCTCGCGAGCCGGGTCGCCTCCCCGTGGCTGCCGCCGCGCACCTGGAGGGTCACGGCCGTCTCCCCCTTCGCCCCGGGCACCAGGCCCAGCTGGCGGACGACGTACCCCTCGGGGGTCGGCCCCCAGCCGCCCTTGAAGCGCGCGCCCGGGATCGTCCCGAGCCCCCACTGCTGGCCGGGGACCACCTGGCCCATGGCATCGAGGACCCGTGCGGACCCGGAGAGGCAGGGGAGGGAGGAGGTGAAGCGTGCCTGGTCCACGAGGCGCCACCGGGACTGGCCGAAGGGGGAGAAGCCCGCGACCGTGACCTCCGGCGGGACGTCGGTGCGGTCGTCCCCGCCGCGTCGCAGCTCGCTCTCCGTCGCCTCGGCGGCGCTCTCGCCCGACCCGAGGCGCTCCCACAGCCGGGCGGCCGCCGCGTTGTCCGAGGCCGTGATCGCGGCATCGACGTCCCCGGAGGCCGCTTCCGCCTGGCCGTCCCGCTGGATCGCGAGCGCCAGCGGGACCTTGATCGTCGACCAGGCCACGAGCGTCGGCGCCTCGCCGATGACCTGCGGCTCCTCCCGGCTGCCGACCGGGGCGATGGCGACGGCGAGCTCCATCCCGTCCTCACGGTCGGCCACCCCCTGCACGTCGTGGACCAGATCGGAGCGGAGCTTGCTCGTGGCGCTCGAGGACGAGCTCGTGGGGCCCTGGC
>CAYSGN010000007.1:1722-60769 GCA_964430615.1 uncultured Janibacter sp.
CCGAGGTGGTCGGCCCGTCCTCGGGCGCCGTGGTGGTGCACGAGGCGAGCAGGAGAGCGGCGAGCGTGGTGCCGAGGAGACGTCGTAGCACGTCAGTAGAGAACCACGACCGCGTCGTCGCCGCCTGTGCAGTGCGTGGTGCCGGCCCCGTGCAGGACATCGGGTGGTACCGGCCGGTGACCGGGCTGCGCACGGTGAGCGTCACCGGCTCACCGGTCGAGCCGCTGCGCAGGTAGGCATCGCGGACCTCGATCGCGAAGGGAGCCCGGTGTGTCACGGGGCAGAGGGACTCAGTAGAGGAAGACGACCGCGTTGTTGCCGCCCGTGCACGTCGTCACCGACCCGCCGGAGCAGTGCATCGTGTACTCCTTGTTGGTCACCGGGCTGCGCACCTCGAGGCTGGAGGCCCCGCCGGCCTGGACGTAGGCGTCCCGGACGGCCTGGGCGAAGGGGCAGCTGGTGAGGGCGGTGCCCGATCCGGCCTTCGTGCCACCGCTGGCACCACCGCAGGCGCTCGCACCCTGCGGGAGCTCACCGGAGCGCTCCGCAGCGGTCGCGGTGCTCGCGGACGAGCTGGGGGTGGGGGAGGAGGAGCTCGAGCTCGCCGAGCTCGTCGTCGAGGGGCTGCTCGGCTCCTGCGACGCGGGCTCCTCGCTCGGGGTCTCGCTGCTCTCCTGGGTCTCCTGCGTCGTGGACTCCGGGGAGTCCTCCGTCGTCGTGGTCTCCTCCGGGCTCGTGGACTCCTCGGAGGAGGTCTCCTCGTCCGACTGCTCGGACCCGGTGGAGGAGGGGGAGGGGGCGTTCGAGGTGTCCGGGCTGGTGCGCGTCACGGTCGTGGGCGCGACGGTCGGCTCGGAGCCGCCGCCCGAGAAGAGGTTCATCGCCCCGACGACCCCCGCGGCGCCCAGCAGGACCCCGCCGAGGAGCAGGGCGACGAGGCCGACGGGTGAGATGCGACGGGCGGGGCGGACCAGCTGCGGACCGGCGCCGTACCCGGTGGTCCAGGTGCTGCTCGTCGCCGGACCCTGCGGGTCGGAGGACTCGCCCGACCACCAGCCCTCGGGCAGGGCCTCGTCGCTCGCGCCGGACGTGCCGGCGCCGCCGACGAAGACCTCCTGGGTCGGCTCCTCCTCAGGATCGGTGCGCCTGCCCGACGTGGTGCCGAAGAGGGCGTCGAAGGCGTCTCGCCCGCCCTGGTGCTCCGGTCGGCTCATGGGTCTCCTTGGTGCTCACGACACGTTCCCACCTGCGGGAACACCCTTTCCACGATGCCACAGCGACCGCCGAAGGTCACATTCGTGCAACGAAGGGCGGGGCCTCACCCGCTGTTCCGGCGCGCCTTCGCGCGGATGAGGTCCAGGGCGATGACCGCTCCGATCGTGCCGAGCTTCTCCGGGACGGGGACCTGCGGGACGAAGCCGAGGACGTAGCGGTCCGAGCCCGTGAGCGCCTGGGCGAGCCCGGCCCAGGAGCGGCTGCAGGTCGCGGCCAGCCCCCCGGGGCCGTCGACGCGGAACTCGTTGTCGAAGAGTGCTCCCGTGAGGCGCAGCACCGGACCGCTCGCGAGCTCGATCCGCAGCGACTTGGTGAAGAGGGTGAACTCCTTGACGATCTTGGCCACGAGCCGGCCCTGCCAGTCGTGGACCTCGTAGGTGTCCAGCCCGAAATCGGCCGGGTCGTGGACCCGGACGAGCAGCGTGCCGTCGGTGTCGACGATCGCCAGCTGGCGGGTGCCCATGAGGAAGCGCTGACCCGCACCCCCTTCGGTGACGATCCGGCCGATCGGCGCACCCGAGAGCGCGTGGATGCCGAAGTCGTTGCTCATGAACGAGCTCACCTGGTCGAAGACGAGGGTGTCGGTGTGCAGGATCCCCATGCGCCCAGTGTGCCGCCCACTCACCCGTAGGTGTCCCTCGGGCCGCGCCCGTCGCTCGTACGACGCGGTCCCCGGGACCACGACGGCGCGCTCGGCCCGTGGACCCGCAGCTCGCGGACCACGTCCGGGCCGACCGCCTTCTCGATCGCCCCGAGGAGTGAGCTGGAGAGCAGGCGGATCTGGGTGGCCCAGGAGGTCGAGTCCGCCCGCACCGCGAGGATCCCCTCCTCGAAGCTCACCGGCTGGCAGTGCTCCGCGACCTGCCGGCCGACGATCTCGTCCCACCGGCCCATGACCGACCCGGCGGCGACGTCCACCTGCCAGCCACGGTCGCCGACGAGGCGCTCGACCTGGTCGCCGATGGTCTGCGGGTCCCGGCCACCGCCCTTCGTCCGGGGCTCGGTGTGGATCCGGCGCCGCGACCTGGGCTTCATCCCGGGGCGGAGTCCCTTCTGCGCCGCCTGGGCCCGGGCCCGCGCGAGGGCGGATCGGGCCGCGTCGACGACCCCCGGCACCTCAGGAGTCTGCGCGACGGGCTCCGCCTGGTCCGGGGCCTCCGGCCCGGGCTCCTGGGCCCGGCCGGCCTCCTCGTCCTCCGGTCCGGTCGTCATGCCGGGGCCACCTGTCCGAGGGTCACCGCGAAGCGCTTCCCGGCCAGGGACTCCGGCACGTCCTCGGGCACCGCGGCGGTGACGAGCACCTGCTCGCAGTCCGCGATCAGCCCCGCGAGGCGCTCCCGGCGTCCGGAGTCCAGCTCCGCGAAGACGTCGTCGAGCACGAGGACCGGGTCGTCGCCGAGGTCCCGGCGCAGCAGGTGGTAGGCCGCCAGGCGCAGGCCGAGGGCGAAGGACCACGACTCGCCGTGGCTGGCATACCCCTTCGCGGGCATCGGCCCGAGCCCGAGGACGAGGTCGTCCCGGTGGGGGCCCACGAGGTTCACCCCGCGCTCGATCTCCTGGTCGCGCACCCGGGCGAGGGACTCGAGGACCATCTCGCGCAGCTGCTCGACCTCGGGCACCTCACCGTCCGCGATGGCCTCGGCGGCCTCCTCGTGCAACGACGAGCGGTAGACCGCCGTCGCCTCCGACTGATTGGCGCTCACCTCGCGGTAGGCCTCCTGGAGGAGGGGGGTCAGGTCCCGCAGCAGCCGCAGCCGGGCGTAGAGGAGCTGGCTCCCGACGGTGGCCAGGTGCTCGTCCCAGATGTCCAGCGTGCGCACGGCCTCCTCGGCGGCCACGGCGGGGTCCACCCCCTCCTGGAGCGAAGGGGAGCGCCGGCGCCTCCCGCGGCGGGAGCCCAGCAGCGAGGCGGCGGACTTCAGGAGGGCCCCGCGCTGGCGCAGGATCTTCTCGTAGTCCGAGCGCACACCGGACCACCGCGGCTGGCGCTGGACGAGCAGGTCGTCGAGGAAGCGTCGACGCTCACCCGGGTCCCCCTTGACGAGGGCGAGGTCCTCCGGCGCGAAGAGCACCGTCCGCAGGGTCCCGAGCACGTCGCGGGTGCGCGGGAGGGGGGAGCGGTTGAGCTTGGCGCGGTTCGCCTTGCCCGGGGTGATCTCCAGCTCGACGAGCGACTCGCGCTCCTCGCGGACGACGGCCGCCCGCACGATCGCCCGCTCTGCCCCGAAGCGGACGAGTGGTTGATCGGTGGCCACCCGGTGGCTGGAGAGGGAGGCCACGTACCCGACCGCCTCGACGATGTTCGTCTTGCCCTGCCCGTTGAGACCGACGAAGGTCGTCACGCCGGTCTCGAGGGCCACCTCGGCCGAGGGGTAGCTGCGGAAGTCCCCGATGCTCAGGTGCCGTACGTGCACGCCGCTCCTAGACCCCGGGCTCCGGCGGACCGCCGAACCCGAACAGGATCCCGAAGACGCACACGAAGATGACCGCCGCGACGACGCAGAGGGCGACCGGCCCCCAGATCCACGCATACGTCGAGGCCAGCCCGAGGCGCTCACCGACCGGTGCGATGAAGACCTCCGGATCGTCCGGGTCGAGGTGCACCCGCACGTCGGTGCCGGTGCGGTCCGGGAGGTTCGACTCGCTCAGGGCGGGGCGCCCGCGCAGCATCCGGCCGTCCGGCCCGGGGTACTCGATCGTCTCGACGCGCCTGCGGAAGTGACGTCGGCCCACCGGGCTCACCGGCCCGTGGTCCGACCCTCCGCTGTGGATGTAGAAGTTCGACTCCTCGACCTCGGAGGCGATCACCCGGCCCCGCACGGGCGGGACCTGCTGGAGCCGGCTCGCCAACGAGGAGCCCTGCCTGCTGCGCACGATGCCGTAGCACAGACCGATGAGGACGACGGCCGCGACCGCCACCCCGACGAGGACCAGGGTCGGCACGTCAGCGCGGCTCCTGCTCTCCCGGGCTCCCGGTGCTGCTGGTCCCGGAGGTGGGGCCGGCCGCGGCCGCGTCCCCCTTCGCCGCCTCGGCGGGCGTGGTCGGCTTGTCGACCTTCTTCTCCTCCTGCGCATGGCTCGCCCCGGGGGTGGCCACGCCCTTCGCCGCCTCGGCCCGCAGGTCCTCGCCCTCGGCCACGGTCATCACCTGGTGACCACCGAACTGGCCCCGCAGGGCGGCGACGGCCTGCATCGCGGGGCTGACCTGCTGCCGTGAGGCGAAGCGGGCGAACAGCGCCGCGGAGATCACCGGCATCGGGACGGCGTTGTCGATGGCCTCCTCGACGGTCCAGCGTCCCTCGCCGGAGTCGGCCGTGAAGTCGCTGACGTCCTCCATGGTCGGGTTCTCCTCGAGGGCCTTGACCATGAGGTCCAGGAGCCAGGAGCGCACGACGGTCCCGCGGCTCCAGGCCTTGAAGGAGCCGGGCACGTCCGTGACGATGTCCTTCTTCTCGAGCAGCTCGTAGCCCTCGGCGTAGGCATGCATGAGGCCGTACTCGATGCCGTTGTGGACCATCTTCACGTAGTGCCCGGCGCCGACGTCACCGGCGTGGACGAAGCCCTCGTCACGGGGGCCCTCCGGGCGCAGCGCGTCGAAGATCGGCATCGCCTTCTCGACGTCCTCGGCCGAGCCGCCGCACATCAGGCCGTAGCCGTTCTCGAGGCCCCAGATCCCGCCCGAGACCCCGCAGTCGACGTACCCGATGCCGCGCTTGCCCAGCTCCTCGGCGTTCGGCACGTCGTCGGAGAAGCGCGAGTTGCCGCCGTCGATGACCAGGTCGCCCTCGTCGAGGCGTCCGGCGAGGTCGGAGACGACACGCTGCGTCACCTCACCGGCCGGGACCATCACCCACACCACACGGGGTGCCTGGAGGGCATCGACCATCGCCTGGACGCTGTCGACGTCGGCCACCTCGGGGTTGGTGTCGTAACCGATGACCTCGTGACCGGCACGGCGGATGCGCTCGCGCATGTTGCCGCCCATCTTGCCGAGACCGATGAGTCCGAGCTGCATGGGTTCTACCTTCCGTCGGGAGAGTGCGAAGGGGGTCAGCCCGCCAGCCGGACGGGCTGGAGGACGTAGCGGTAGGCCGTGTCCAGCTCGCCGTCGAGGGCCTCCTGACCGGTGATCATCGCCGGCTTGAGGGGGGCGGTGAAGGAGAGGCGGGTGAAGGTCGTGCCGAGCACACCCAGCCCGTCGAGGAGGTAGCCGGGGTTGAAGGCGACCTCGATCTCGGGACCGTCGACCTTCGCCTCGACCGCCTCGGAGGCCTGGGCGTCGTCGCCCGTGCCGGCCTCGATGGTCACCTGGCCGTCGGCGAAACGCAGCCGGACGGGGGTGTTGCGCTCGGTGACGAGCGCGACGCGCTTGACGGCCTCGACGAGCGACTCGGTGTCCACGACCGCGTCGGTCTCGCTGCTCGTCGGGAAGATCTTGGCGACCTTGGGGTACTCGCCGTCGAGGACGCGGCTGGTCGAGTGCCGCTGCCCGGCCTCGAAGCCGACGAGGCCCGATCCGCCGGCCGCCTCACCGAGCGAGATGTCGATCGAGCCCGCGGCGCCGAGGGACTTCGCGGTCTCGGCGAGGGTGCGCGCCGGGATGAGCGCGACGTGGCTGGCGTCCGAGGAGTTCGGCTGCCAGGTCAGCTCGCGCATGGCCAGGCGGTAGCGGTCGGTGGCCAGGAGGGTGACCTTCTCGCCCTCGACCTCGACCCGGACACCGGTGAGGATCGGGAGGGTGTCCCCCCGGTCGGCGGCGATCTGGACCTGCTGGACGGCCTGGGTGAAGAGCGTCCCGTCGACACTGCCGCTGGGCTCGGGGGAGCTGGGCAGCGTCGGGTACTCCTCGGCCGGCATCTGCAGGAGCGCGAAGCGCGAGCTCCCGCACGTGACCTGGACCTTGGAGCCGTCGAGGGCGACGTCGACCGGCTTGCCCGGGAGGTTGCGGGAGATGTCGGCGAGCAGACGTCCGAGCACGAGGACCGTCCCGGCCTCGGCGACCTCGGCGGCCACCGTGATCCTCGCCGAGACCTCGTAGTCGAAGGTCGAGAGGGTGAGCGTCCCGTCCTCGCTCGCCTCGAGGAGGACCCCGGCGAGGACCGGGACCGGCGGACGGTTCGGCAGGCCACGGGCCACCCAGGTGACGGCCTCGGCCAGCACATCGCGCTCGACGCGGAACTTCACGACAGACCTACCTTCGCTGCGCCTTGGGTGCGCTGGAACGACACGGAAAGCACGCGTCGAGACGCGTGGGCTCACGACATTACGCGTTCCGGGCGCGGTGCGGGAAGCGAGGTGGCACGAATGTGTGGTTCGGCCGCTCCCTCGCCCTCGTCGGGGCACGGATCCACAGGTCGGGCCACCGTCATGCGTGGGGGAGGAATCATGGGAGATAGGTCCAGGAGTAGTCATCGGCACTGGGGAAACTGTGGACAACCGTCGTGACAGCGCTCGTTCCGGGGGAGACCGGTGGGGACAACCCCGTGGACGTCGGTGCACAGGTCGCCGCACCGCTGTGCACGCGTCGGCATCGTCACCAGGTGCGTGCGGCGATGCACATGTCGTTCACATGCTCGTCCGCAGGTCGGTGTGCACGAAGGGTGGCCCGTGAGGGTGCCCGGAGGGGAGTCCGTGGAGGAACGGTGGATGAATCGGGGGATTCGTGGCCTTCTTGTGGACGAGCCCGGGCGTGTCCGGCGGAATGAGGCGACACGTCGGTACCCACAAGGTTGTCCACATGTTGTGGATCTTGGGGACGACGTCGATGCGGAGGCGCCACCGACGTCTGCCCACGGGAGACGACGGACTGCACACAGGTGGGGAGAACTCTGTGGATAACCAGGGATGCCGCAGTATCCGGATTTCTTGCTTCATCGCAAGACACCCGGATACGAGTGGATCGTCGGCGATCCGGCCTAGCCGGCCTGCTGCTTGATGCGGTTGGTGAGCTCGGTGACCTGGTTGTAGATCGCGCGGCGCTCGCCCATCAGCTCACGGATCTTGCGTTCCGCGTGCATGACGGTCGTGTGGTCGCGGCCGCCGAACTGCTGGCCGATCTTCGGGAGCGAGAGGTCGGTCAGCTCACGGCAGAGGTACATCGCGATCTGGCGTGCGGTCACGAGGAGACGGGTGCGCGAGGCTCCCTGGAGGTCTTCGATGGTCAGGCCGAAGTAGTCGGCGGTCTGGGCCATGATCGAGGCGCTGCTGATCTCGCTCGACTGCTCGTTCGGCATGAGGTCCTTGAGCACGATCTGTGCCAGACCCATGTCGACCGGCTGCCGGTTGAGGCTGGAGAAGGCAGTGACGCGGATGAGGGCACCCTCGAGCTCGCGGATGTTCGTGCTGATCCGGCTCGCGATGAACTCGAGCACGTCGGCCGGCACGGAGAGCTTCTCCTGGATGGCCTTCTTGCGCAGGATCGCGATCCGCGTCTCGAGGTCCGGGGGTTGGACGTCGGTGAGCAGACCCCACTCGAAGCGCGAACGCATCCGCTCCTCGAAGCCGGAGAGCAGCTTCGGTGGGACGTCGGAGGTGATGACGACCTGCTTGTTCGCGTTGTGCAGTGTGTTGAAGGTGTGGAAGAACTCCTCCTGGGTCTGCATCTTGCCCTGGAGGAACTGGATGTCGTCGATGAGCAGCACGTCGACATCGCGGTAGCGGCGCTGGAAGTTCGCGGCCTTGTCGTCACGGATGCTGTTGATGAAGTCGTTGGTGAACTCCTCGGAGTTCACGTAGCGCACCTTCACGTGCGGGTAGAGGCTGCGGCTGTAGTGGCCGATGGCGTGCAGCAGGTGGGTCTTGCCCAGCCCGGACTCGCCGTAGATGAAGAGCGGGTTGTAGGCCTTCGCGGGTGCCTCGGCGACCGCGACCGCGGCGGCATTGGCGAAGCGGTTGCTCGAGCCGATGACGAAGGTGTCGAAGGTGTACTTCGGGTTGAGCCGGGTCAGCTCCACCTGCTCCGGCTCCGGGCGACGGCGGGGCGTGCGGGCGGGAGCGGGCGGCTCCGGGTCCTCGTCGACGAGCCCGTCGTCACGCTCCTCGACCGGAAGGGTCGAGGAGAGACCCTGCGGCGTGGTCTCCTCCGGGGGCGGCTCGGGAGCGATCCCCTGCGTCGGGGGCGTGGTGTCGGCCTCGGCGAGGTCGGTGTCCACGGTGACGGCGAGACGGATCTCCCGACCGAGCTGGTCCGAGAGCGCCTGGGTGACCGGCATGCGCAGCCGCTGCTCGACGAAGTTCTTCGAGAAGTCGTCCGGGACCGCGATGACGGCGGTGTCGTCGAGGAGACCGACGAGCCGGGCGAGGCTGAGGAAGGCCCGGCGGGTGACGGGGACGCCGTCGGAGTCGAGGGTCTCGAGCGTGGTTCGCCACACGTCATCGAAATCCACCTCGGCGTCCGCCACGTACGCACTCCTTCGCTCGTCGCGGCTCGCCGGCCGTGGGTCCACTGACGTCGTCCGGGATCCACAAGGTTCTCCACAGACTGTGGGTATCCACCGGTGCCAACGTGATGAGGTGCGACGCTAACAACAGAACCGATCGGGTGGCAACCGGAGGCCTCCTGGAATTGTGGGTCGTCGGCGTGTCGGCGTGAAGCGCCGCTCCCGGACTGGCACAGTCGGTCGGTTCCTCGCAGTCATCTGCGGCTCATGGCGGTTTGCCCGGATGCCCGCCCCTGCCGTACCTTGGGACGAGGCCAGTCGGCCGCTTTCGCATGCCCATGTGAATCCGAGGTGTCTCTCGGTCTGCGCGCGTGGGTTTCCGATGGCGACCGAAGGCGCCACCGACCTCACCCAGGGACCGCCGGGTTCCATCGACCAACGGAGTCTGCAATGAGCAAGCGCACCTTCCAGCCGAACAACCGCCGCCGGGCCAAGAACCACGGCTTCCGGGCGCGGATGAGCACCCGCGCCGGTCGCTCGATCCTCTCCGGCCGCCGGGCCAAGGGTCGCGCCAAGCTCTCGGCCTGAGCAGCGACGCGGTGTTGCCGGCGCGGCACCGCCTGACGGAGCGAGCGGACTTCGCAGCAACTGTTCGCGGTCGCAGCTCGTCGCGCCGTGGCTCCAGGCTTCTCGTGGTCCACACCCGATCGGCGGACCCCTCACGGACCGACGCGCGAGCGGGATGCCCCTCGCGCGTCGGTCTCGTCGTGTCCAAGGCGGTGGGACCGGCCGTGACCCGGACCCGGGTGAAGCGGAGGCTGCGTCATCAGCTGGCGCCGCTCGTCGGCCGTCTGCCCGCAGGGACCGACGTCGTGGTGCGCGCCAAGCCGGCGGCCGCCACGGCGACCTCGGCCGAGCTGGCCTCCGACCTGCGGCACGCACTGCGCGGCCTGCTGGAGCCGGAGGGCGCATGAGACTGCTGGCGCAGCCACTCATCTGGCTGGTGCGCGGGTACCAGCTGCTGATCTCACCGCTGATCCCGCCGAGCTGCCGCTACTTCCCGAGCTGCTCGGCCTACGCGCTCACCGCCCTGGGCCGGTTCGGACCGATCCGGGGCGGCTACCTGACCGTGCACCGGTTGCTGCGGTGCAACCCCTGGTCCGCCGGGGGGATTGACCACGTGCCGCACACCTGGGCCGACCGTGGCTCGCCCGAGCTGGCGAAGCCCCGCCTGGCCCAGGTCGACGAGCACGACGACGGCGCCCTCGGCGTCACCGACAGAAGGATGTTCACCGAGTGAGCTTCAGCAGCATCTTGTACCCGTTCGAGTGGCTCGTCGCCTGGATCATGTATCTGTGGCACGAGGCGCTGACGACGATCGGCCTGCCCGAGCACAGCGGTTGGACCTGGGTGCTGTCGATCGTCGGTCTCGTCCTCGTCATGCGGGCCGCCCTCATCCCGCTCTTCGTCAAGCAGATCCATGCCTCGCGCAAGATGCAGCTCATCCAGCCCGAGATGCAGAAGATCCAGAAGAAGTACAAGGGCAAGACCGACCCCGACTCCCGGCAGAAGATGTCCGAGGAGACGATGGCCCTGTACAAGGAGAGCGGGACCAATCCGCTCTCCTCCTGCCTGCCGATCCTGGCGCAGTCACCCTTCTTCTTCGGCCTCTTCCGAGTGCTCAACAGCCTCGACGAGATCGGGGCGGGCAAGGCCGACGCGATCGGCCCGATCACCCAGTCGATCGCCAGGCACGCCGAGTCCTCGGCCATCTTCGGAGCGCAGCTCTCGGACCAGTTCGTCGGGTCGGAGACCCTGACGGTCAAGATCGTCACAGCCGTGCTCATCGTGCTGATGTCGCTGACGACCTTCACGACGCAGCACCAGCTGATGCGCAAGAACATGCCGGCGTCCTCGCTGGAGGGGCCCTTCGCCCAGCAGCAGAAGATGATGCTCTTCCTCTTCCCGATCATGTTCGCCGTCTCGGGTGTCTTCTTCCCCATCGGTGTGCTCATCTACTGGTTCACGACGAACCTGTGGACGATGCTCCAGCAGTTCTATGTCATCCGTCGGATGCCGGCGCCCGGTTCGGCGGCGGAGAAGGCGATGCACGACCGTCGGCGCAAGGCCGGACGACCCGTGGACACCCCGGAAGAGCTGCGCCAGCGGGAGCACGACGTCGAGATGGAGGAAGAGCTCCGCGACAAGGGCGTGATCTCCGGACAGCGCAAGCAGCCGGTCTCCAAGAAACGCGCCAAGAAGAAGTCCAAGTAGCCGTCCGGGGACCGGACGGCACATCAGCCTGACCCATCGCCGGCGTCCGTCGGCCCGCTGGACGGGACACCGCAGCGCCCACTCGCACGAGGAGAGAGATGACCGAAGAGACCAGGACCGAGGACGAGCAGCAGAGCGCCGTGACCGAGGAGAGCCAGCGGCGACGTCCGAGTCGCCGTGAGCAGCTGGAGCGCGAAGGGGAGGTCGCGGCCGACTTCCTCGAGACGCTCCTGGACATCGCCGACCTGGACGGGGACATCGACCTCGACATCGACGGGGACCGGGCTGCCGTGGCAATCGTCGACTCGGAGGACGGTCGAGTGCCACGGCGCCTCGTGGGGCAGGACGCGAAGGTCCTCGAGGCCCTCCAGGAGCTGACCCGTCTCGCGGTCCAGTCCGCGACCGGCGACCGCAGCCGGCTCATGCTCGACGTCGCCGGCCACCGTGCCGCCCGCCGCGCCGAGCTCATCGAGGTCGCGCGTGAGGCGATCACCCAGGTCAAGGAGACCGGTGCGGTCGAGGAGCTGGATCCGATGACCGCCTTCGAGCGCAAGGTCGTCCACGACGAGGTGCTGGCTGCCGGGCTCGTGTCGGACTCCTCGGGCACCGAGCCGCACCGGTACGTCGTCGTCCACCCCGCCCGCGACGAGGTGACGGCGCACGACGACACGGACGCGGACACCGTCGAGCCCGCGTCGCAGCAGACGCCCGACGCGGACGACACGGAGGTGTCCCGACCCGGTGGTCACTGACCGTCGTGTTTCACGTGAAACGGTGGCCACATGATCACTGAGCCCCCGACACCCCCGGAAGGCGCTCGCCGACTCTTCGGCCAGCGCCTTCCGCGCGCCCAGACCTTCGCGTCGGTCCTCGCGGACACCGGAGTCAGCCACGGCCTCATCGGGCCACGTGAGGTCGACATCCTCTGGGACCGGCACATCCTCAACTGCGCAGTCGTCGAGGATTCGTTCCCGCAGGGGGCCAGGGTGATCGATGTCGGTGCCGGTGCCGGCCTACCCGGCCTCGCGCTGGCCCTCGCGCGACCGGACCTCGACCTGCATCTCGTCGAACCCAAGCAGCGGCGCACCGAGTGGCTCGAGACCGCCGTCGAGGAGATCGGCCTCGACAACGTCACGGTACTTCGGGGACGGGCCGAGGAGTACCACGGTGCGTTGAGCGCTCCCTTCGTCACTGCGCGTGCAGTGGCCCGCCTGGACAAGCTCGCCCGGTGGTGCTTCCCGCTCATCACGTCCGAGGGGTGGCTCATCGCGATCAAAGGACGCTCCGCGGCCGAGGAGCTCACAGCGACGACGCCCGCGCTGCGCAAGCTCGGCATGGTCTCCAGCTCGGTGACCGAGCACGGCGCCGGGATCACCGAGGAGCCGACGCGCACGGTGGACTGTCACGTGCGGACGTCCGCCCGGCATACGAGGCGGTCTCGCTGAACTCCCGACGGACGTTTCACGTGAAACGGGCGCTACGCCGTCCGGGACGGCGCGCACCCGTCACGGAACGAGCACTGCCCCGGAGCGGGCGAAACCACGGGTGGACGCACTTCGCCCCCGCCCGTGGCTGCCAGGTTTCACGTGAAACACCCCCCACGACGTTCGTGACGAGCCGAGAACGTCGCATGCTCATCCACAGGATGACGACGCCCGTGCACCGGCTCGATCACGCGGAGATCCCCCGACCTCATGCGGTTCTGTGCCGCCGAAACACTGCTGAGCCACCGGGCTGTCAGGAGTTGTCCACGAGTACCTGTGGACAACCACATGCCCATACCCGGAACATGCCCACCCCCTGTTTGGCGAGAGCGTGGCTCGTGAGGTTGGATGGCCTGGCTCGGAACCTAGGAGGAGTACCCCGGTGACCACCCCACCCAGAGATGTCGTCACAGGCATCGGTTGGCCGGCCCTGCCCGGACCGCCCACCACGGCACCCATCGGGTGGTTGCGGTCCGGCGCACCCACGACGCCCGACCCCGCGGCGCCGGCCATGGACGAGCACAGACCGGACGAGGAGTCGTCGCAGCAGCAGCCGGCTGCCGAGAGCGAGGAGCGGATGGACCGACCGACGGAGGCAGCTGCCGTGACGCCAAAGCCCACCCAGCCGGGAGCTGCGGCGCCTGGTCCCGCGGTGACGGTTCGTCCCAGCCCCGAGCCGGTGCGGGGGACGACCGCCGAGCCCACCCTGCCACGCCCGGAGCGCACCCGGGTCCTCACGGTGTCCAACCAGAAGGGAGGGGTGGGGAAGACGACGACGGCCGTGAACCTGGCGGCCGCGCTCGCCCAGCAGGGCCTGCGGGTCCTGCTCATCGACACCGATCCACAGGGCAATGCGAGCACCGCGCTCGGTGTGGACCACCGTGCCGAGGTGCCGAGCATCTACGACGTCCTCGTCGACGGGACCCCGATCGCCGATGTCGTCCAGCCGTGCCCGGATGTGGCGAACCTGTGGTGCGTGCCCGCCACCATCGACCTCGCTGGTGCCGAGATCGAGCTGGTCTCCCTCGTGGCCAGGGAGAGCCGGATGTCGCGTGCTCTCGACGCATGGCGGGTAGCGCGCGAGGACGCCGGGGAGGAGCGCATCGACTACGTCATCATCGACTGCCCGCCCAGCCTCGGACTCCTCACGGTCAACGCCTTCGTCGCGGCGGAGGAGGTGCTCATCCCGATCCAGTGCGAGTACTACGCACTCGAGGGACTGAGCCAGCTGCTGAGCAACATCGACCTCATCCGCACACACCTCAACCCGCGGCTGCACGTCTCGACGATCCTGCTGACGATGTACGACGGCCGCACCCGGCTCTCGGCGCAGGTGGCCGACGAGGTGCGGGCCCACTTCCCCGACCAGGTCCTCGAGACGACCGTCCCCCGCTCGGTCCGGGTATCGGAGGCACCCAGCTTCGGGCAGACCGTCATCACCTACGACCCGCAGAGCACCGGTGCCCGGTGCTACACCGACGCGGCCGCCGAGATCGCGCAGCGAGCCGCCCTGATGAAGGACAACGCATGAGTGAGAAGCGACGCGGCCTCGGCCGCGGGCTCGGAGCCCTGATCCCCGACTCCGGCACGGCCGCCGGCGTCCGCACGGAGCGCCCGGTCGACGTCTGGTTCCGGGAGCGTGAGGCACCCACAGAGACCCCGAACACCGCAGCGGGCAAGGTGGCCGAGGCGCAGGCGACCGCAGGGCGGACCAGCGACAGCGCGTCGGTCGGCGCAGACTCCTCGGACCACGCTCCCGCGCCGTCGCTCCCGGCAGGCGATCAGGCCGCACCGGATGCCTCTGCCGGCTCCACCGGGGCACCGTCGGCGACCGGGGAGTCCCCGAGCCCTGCCACCGGCGACGACCTGGCCCCGGTGCCGGGGGCCAGCTACGGCGAGATCCCCGTCGGTGCCATCCGCCCCAACCCGAAGCAGCCCCGCCGGGTCTTCGACGAGGACGACATGGCCGAGCTCGTGCACTCGATCGGGGAGATCGGGGTGCTCCAGCCGATCGTCGTTCGACGTGTCGAGCCGAGCGACGGGGTCGAGTTCGAGCTGATCATGGGCGAGCGCCGCTGGCGCGCCTGCCGCGAGGCCGAGCTGGACGCGGTCCCGGCGATCATCAAGGACACCGACGAGGACGAGCTGCTGCGCGACGCCCTGCTGGAGAACCTCCACCGCAGTGATCTCAACCCGCTGGAGGAGGCAGCCGCCTACCAGCAGCTGCTGGACGACTTCTCCTGCACCCAGGACGAGCTCTCCAAGCGCATCGGCCGCAGCCGTCCGCAGATCTCGAACACCCTGCGTCTGCTCCGCCTGCCGCCCATGGTCGCCCGCCGGGTGGCGGCCGGTGTGCTCAGCGCCGGCCACGCGCGTGCCCTGCTGGCACTCGAGGACGGTGCCCAGATGGAGCGCCTCGCTCAGCGGATCGTCGCCGAGGGCCTCTCCGTGCGCAGCGTCGAGGAGATCGTCACCCTGGGGATGGAGCCGGAGTCCGCTCCCCGGGGCGGGTCGGCACGGGCGGCCCGTGAGCGCGACCCGCAGCTGGACGACCTCGCCGGTCGGATGAGCGACCGCCTGGACACCCGCGTCAAGATCGACCTGGGCAAGCGCAAGGGGAAGATGACCATCGAGTTCGCCTCGCGCGAGGACCTCCACCGGGTCCTCGGCCAGCTCGGGGTCGACCCCGACGACGGCTGAGCCGCTCCCGGGCAGCGACTCGGTCTGCGACCCGGAGCAGGGTTCACTGCGCGAGCTGCCGCGAGGCAAGCGAAAGGCGCCACGGTCCGAACGGGAAGTGCCCCTTGGGGCTTCGCAAGCTCAGCCCCTGAGTCGGGGTACTCCGCCGTCCGCGACCGTGGCGCCTGACGTGACGTCGACGAGGCACGTGGTCGTGGCCTAACGCTGGATCGGGGAGACGAATTCCGTTCCAGCGCAACGATGTTCAGTCCACGAAGGGCTCGAGCTCCTTCGTCAGCTTCGGCTTCGGCATGGCGCCGACGAGGGTCTTGACGACCTCGCCACCCTGGAAGACGTGCATCGTCGGGATGGACGTGATGCCGTAGCGCGCGGTGATCTGCGGGTTCGCGTCGGTGTCGAGCTTGACGATCTTGAGCTTGCCCTCGTACTGGCCCGAGAGCTCCTCGAGGATCGGGGCGACCTGGCGGCACGGGCCGCACCAGGTGGCCCAGAAGTCGACGAGGACGGGGGTGTCGCTCTTGAGCACGTCCTGCTCGAAGGTGGCGTCGGTCGTGGCAGTGGTGGCCATGGGGGTCCTTTCGGTGAGGTGGTACGGGTCAGCGGGCGCCGACGGTGCCGGCGACGGGGTTCTCCTGGGAGGTCAGCGCCTGCTCGGGGGCGGGCTCGGCGGCCTCGTCGCGGGCGGCGAGCCAGCGCTCGGCGTCCAGGGCGGCGGAGCAGCCGGTGCCGGCTGCGGTGATTGCCTGACGGTAGGTGTGGTCGACGAGGTCCCCGCTGGCGAAGACGCCCGGGATGTTCGTGCGGGTGGAACGCCCCTCGCAGAGGACGTAGCCCTCCGGATCGAGGTCGACGACGCCCTTGATGAGCTCGTTGCGCGGGTCGTGGCCGATCGCGACGAAGAGCCCGGTGGCCGGGATCTCGCGGGTCTCACCCGTGACGGTGTCACGCAGGGTCAGGCCGCTCACCTTCTCCTCGCCGTGGATGGCGACGACCTCGGAGTTCCAGGCGAAGGAGATCTTCTCGTTCGCATGCGCACGCTCGGCCATGATCTTGCTGGCGCGCAGCTCGTCACGGCGGTGGACGATCGTCACCGAGCGGGCGAACTTCGTGAGGAAGGTGGCCTCCTCGACGGCGGAGTCGCCGCCGCCGACGACGACGATGTCCTGGTCACGGAAGAAGAAGCCGTCACAGGTCGCGCACCAGCTCACACCGCGCCCGGAGAGGCGCTTCTCACCTTCGAGCCCGAGCTCCCGGTAGGCCGAGCCCATGGCGAGGATCACGGCGTGGGCCCGGTAGGTCCGCCCTTCGCCGTCGACGACGGTCTTGACCTCGCCCTCGAGCTGGACCTCGACGACGTCGTCCGTGATGATCTCGGCCCCGAAGCGTTCGGCCTGCGCCCGCATGTTGAGCATGAGGTCCGGGCCCATGATCCCCTCGGGGAACCCGGGGAAGTTCTCGACGTCGGTGGTGTTCATCAGCGCGCCACCGGAGGTCACCGAGCCCTCGATGACGAGCGGCTCGAGGTTGGCGCGGGCGGCGTACACGGCCGCGGTGTATCCCGCGGGGCCGGAGCCGATGATGATGAGGTTGCGGATGTCGGAGGTGGGGCTGGCGTCGGCCACGAAACACGGTCCTCGGGTCGGGGCGGGCGCGCTGCGCCCGATGGTCTGCGGGTTCCAACGCCATCCTAGGCGCGCCTGTTCCCGAGGGCGGCGTGCCCGGTCCGAGGGCGCCGGGAGGCCGCTCAGCCTCCGGACACCTCGGCAGGCTCGCCCCAGATCGGCTCGCAGCCCGTGGTGACCGCGAAGGCCTTGGCCTGCCCGTCAGGGGGCAGCTCGGCGACGATCGCCACGCCGTTCTTGCCGTCGAAGGACGCGATATCGACCGCGACGGGGATCAGCTCGGGGTGACCGAGCCGGGTGAGGCAGTCACGGGCGCCGGCGGCGGTCCCCATCGTCCCGACGAGTTCGTCGTCGGGTTCCTCGCTCAGGCCGCTCGGGCCCTTGAGCAGCGGGGCGGCCTGCTCGCCGAAGCTGCCCTTCTCGTAGTCGGTCCCGCTCCGGGTGATGACGAAGGCGGGGACGTCGCCGGCCTTCGCGCTGGTCTCCGCGGTCGTCGTGACCGAGGGCTGCGGTTGGCCGGCGGCGTCACCGGAGTCGCTGCCACCACCACCGAGGAGACCGGTCGCCAGGCTCCCGACCGCGGCGATCCCGACGAGTCCTGCGGCACCGGCGAGGACCCACCGCCCGATGTGTCGACGATCCGCGGGCTCGCCCGGGGCGGTGGGCTCCCCTTCGTCCTCCGGCTGCCAGAAGCCGTCCTCGTCGTCGGCGTCCTCCCGGGCGATCTGCTCCTCGTCCAGGCTCGTGCGGATGCGCTGCACGAGGTCCTCGGGCATGGGCCCGCTCTCCCGGAGACCGGCGAGCAGGCGGGAGATACCGGTCGGGTCCTCTTCCGAGGTCATCGCTCGCCTCCCTTCGCCTGGTGATTGCCTCCCATGTCAGACGCAGCAGCACGTCCGGAGGTTCCCGGGATCTCGACACCGGCCCGGTGCAGGACCTCGGAGAGCGCCTGGCGGCCCCGCGCGCAGCGGGACTTCACCGTGCCCACGGGGACATCGAGGATCTGGGCGGCCTCGGCCACGGGCACGGCGTGCATGTCGACGAGGACGAGGGCCGCGCGCTGGGGCTCGGGCAGCTCCCCGAGCGCCTCGTGCAGCAGCAGGCGGGTGTCGACCGACCCCGTGGGGTCCGGGGTGCGCAGCCGGGCGGCGTGCTGGTCGGTGAGCTCGGCGACGGGGCGGGCGCGTCGGGTCTGGTCGATGCAGGCATTGACGACGATCCGGTGCAGCCACGTCGTCACCGCGGCCTCCGCACGGTAGGACCCGGCGCGGCGGAAGGCGGAGACGAAGCCCTCCTGGACGGCCTCGGCGGCCATCTCGTGGTCGCCGCACACGCCGATCGCCACGGACCACATGCGGTCCCGGTGTCGGCGGAAGATCTCGCCGAAGGCGTCCGGGTCACCGGCCACGTGCCGGCGCATCAGCATCCGGTCGTCGGCCTCCTCGAGGGTCGGCTCGGCGCTCATCCCGCGGCTCACCGGACCGTGATCTCGGAGAGGGCGGCACGGTAGCGGCCCTCACCGTCGGGGGCGGTGCTGGTGAACCACACGGTGACGTACTGGCCCTCGACCGCTCCGTCCTCGGCCGTGATCTCGACCGTGCCGTCGCCGGAGAACTCGCCGAGCTCCTCGCCGCTGTTCGTCGGCTGGCCGTCGACGTAGACCTTGCCCTTGAGGGAGTCGGGCAGCTCGAGGGCGACCGAGCTGACCTCCTTCTGCTGACCCAGGTCGATGGCGATCCCGACGCCGCTCTTGCCACCGCCGAATTCCTCCGTGGCGTACCCCTCGGTCTCCCACTGCGTGTCCGGGTTGTCGTCGTAGACGAGCGGGCCCTCTGCGTTGTGCTCGGCCCCGTCGCCCTCGGGGTCGTACCCGACGGCGCCGAGGATCGCGAGCGTGTCGTCGCCGTCGTCCTCCTCGCCCTCGTCCGAGTCGCCGCCGCCGGTGCTGCTCGAGCTCGAAGGGGTGATCCCGGGGGCGACCGTCTCGTCACCGGCGAGGATCTCACCCAGGTCGCTGCCGTCGCCGATCTTCGTCATGCCGAAGGCGCCGACGAGGCAGGCCACGAGCACGAGCGCGGTCATGAGCACCATGACGAGGTTGGCCTGGCTGCGGCTGGGTGAGGCGCCGGTCTCGGCCGGCAGGAGGGGCGCGGGCGCCTCGATCTCGGCGGACACCGGAGCGGCGCCCAACGAGGTGCGGGAGCGCTGGTCCGCCCGGATCGCCTCACGGCGCAGGCGGGCGTCGATGATGCGCTGCCGGGAGCGTTCCTGGGCGGTCTTGGCGGCCTTGCCGAGGCGGTCTCCGACGACCGTCCCCGCCGTCCCGACGGCACCGGCCGCGGCGGCTGCGGCCGCCGCGGCGCGGCGCCGGGCCTCGGGGCCCTCGGGGTCCTGGGCGTCGTGGGTGTCCCGGTGGACCGGGATCTCGGTGGTCTCCGCCTCCTCGGTCGACGTGGAGGCGCCTCGGGCGCCGGCCCCCTTCGCCCCGGCGGCCCCCGCCGCAGCGCCGGCAGCGGCTCCGGCGGCTGCCGCACCCGAGCCGGTGGAGCGCGACGCGGAGTCCGTCGAGGGGGCCTGCGTGTCCCGACGCTGGTCGGTGGGGGCGGAGGACGTCCCGGACGTGGTCCGCACCGGTCCCGTGAGCGGGATGCGCGACCACGGGGCGATCTGCGCCGCGTAGTCACCGGGCGACTCCGGCCCGTTGCCGTCGACGAGCGTCTCCCGGCAGATGGTGTCGAGGTCGCCGGGTACCCCCACCGATGTCCGGGAGGGTGCGGGGATCTCGCCCCGCTCACGAGGGGTCGCGGGCAGGGAGGTGCTGCTCTCCAGCGGCCAGGTCGCGGTCAGGCCGGCGTAGGCGAGGGCGACGACCGCGGTGACGTCGTCGCGATCGGCCTCCTCCCCTTCGGTCTCGATCCCGGCCAGGGCGGCGGTCGTGGCCAGGCCGCGCACCTTGACCCGCCCGTCCGGCGTGATGAGGACGTGCTCGGGGGTGAGGGCCAGGTGGTGCAGGCCGCGGCTGCGGGCCGCCTCGAGGCCCGTGGCGATCTCACCGGTGATCCGGCGGACCTCCTCCGCCGGCAGGGCGTCCGAGCCGATGGTCTCGCCGAGCGTGCGGGCCCCGCTCACCCCGTCCTCGGCGATGAAGGAGTACTCGCCGTCGCTGCCGACGTCGAGGATCCGCACGAGCTGTGGCGCCTCGACGTTGGCAGCGCGCCGGGCCGCGTCGAGCGCGGCGTCGGTGCTGTCGGACTCGGCGGGCATGACGAAGAGGGAGACGTCTCGCTCGAGCGTGGAGTCGCGCGCCGTCCATCGCTCACCGCCACGGATCTCCTCGATCCGGGCGCCGAGCGTGTAACGGCCGAGCTCCGTCCCCGGGTTCACCCCGTGCACGCTGCCCCTCTCGTCGGTGTAGGCCTGCGGCGACATGCTACGTGGAGTCGCCGGCTCGACCTGGTAGCCGGGCCGGGGAGCGCGTCACCCACGGGAGAGCCTGCGCCTCACGGGCTGGAGCAGCTCGCCGACCTCGTGCACCCGCAGGGCCGCGCCGATGCCCAGGGTGGTGACCAGGACGATGATCCCGATGATGGCGCAGCGCACGACCGCGAAGGTCCAGCTCACCGGCATCACCGGGGCGAGCGCCTCGAGCACGAGCCAGGCCAGCCCCGTGCCGACGGCCGCCCCGAGCAGCAGGCGCAGGTTCTGGCCGACCACCGAGCGCAGGCCGAGCGGCCCGATCCGGCGACGCAGGAGGTAGAGCCCGATGACGGCGCCGAGCAGGTTGGAGGCGGTCTGGCCCGCGCCGACCCACGTGGCCGAGTGGCTCGCGGCGACGGTCGAGGCCACGAGGGTGAAGAGGACCGCCACGCCGGTGACGAGGATCTGCAGGCGGAAGGGGGTGCGCCCGTCCTCGTAGGCGTAGTAGGCGCGCTGGACGAGGAAGAACCAGCCGTAGGGGACCAGGCCGATCGTCATCGCGACGAAGACGCCGACGGCGGCGTTCGTCACCTCCGGCGGGTTGCCCGGGAGGACGACCTGGAGCAGGTAGGGGGCGGCGAGGATCATCGCGGCCGTGCCCGGCACGAGGACCACCGCGGGCAGGCGCATCCCCTGACGCAGGTCGGCGGTGACGGCCGCGGTGTCCTCGTCGTGGACGGCGTGGGAGAGCCGGGTGAAGATCGCCGTGACGAAGCTGACCGTGATGATGCTGTGCGGCAGCATGAAGAGCAGGAAGGCGTAGGTGTAGGCGAACATGCCCGCCGCCTGGATGCCCTGCGCGGCTGCCTCGTCGGTGGCCCCGGTGAGCACCCGCGAGGTGACGAAGTAGCCCAGCTGGCCGATGGCGACGGCACCGAAGGCCCACATCGCCATCCGGGAGGCCGACCCCAGGCCGGTGCCGCGGAAGCCCCAGGTCGGACGGAAGCGCAGGCCGACCGCACGCAGGGACGGGAAGAGCACGAGGGCCTGGCAGGCGATCGAGAGGGTCGCCGAGCCCGCGAGGATCGCGACCATGGCGGGGGTCCAGGCGTCGACGTCGGTGACTCGGCTGTTGCCCTGGAGGAGCAGCCAGCCCAGGCCGGCGATCGCCACGACGTTGGCCAGCGCCGGTGCCCACATGAACATCGCGAATCGGCTGTGCGCGGTGAGGACCTGCCCGAGGAGGGTGTAGAGCCCGTAGAAGAACATCTGCGGGAGGCAGATGAAGGCGAAGGCGGTGGCCAGGCCCGTCGGGCCCGGCCCCCACGAGCTGTCGATGGAGACCCACACGAGCAGCGGTGAGGCGAGGGTGAGGACCACGGTCGCGACCGCCATGGCGGCGATGGCGATCGTGAGGAGCCGGTTGACGAAGACCTCGCCGTCGTCGCGGCGCATCGCCTTGGTGATCTGCGGGACGATCACCGCATTGAGCACACCACCCGCGAGCAGCAGGTGGAAGATGTTCGGCAGCGCGTTGCCCACCGTCCAGGCGTCGGCGACCAGGCCCGTCCCGCCGACGACGGCGGCGGTGAGCAGCTGGCGCGCGAGCCCGAGCAGGCGCGAGGCGAGAGTGCCACCCGCCATCACCGCCGACGACTTGGCGATGCTGGTGGACTGGCTCATCCGTTCTCCTCGGTGGGGCGCTGGTCGGGCTCGGACGCCCCCTTCGTGCGACGACCGCCCCGCAGGGTACGCCAGGTCCCCAGCCCGAGCAGCAACGCCGCGGCGACGCCGATGACCCAGTAGACCTGACCCCCCGTGGGGCGGACGGTGATGTGCAGGGTCGCCGGCGCGGTCAGGTCGGTCCCCCCCGGCGCGTACACGTTGACGTTGACCGGGACGCGAGCGGCCGCGAGCGCGGAGGCCCGTACGGTCACGGTCTGCCGGCCGTCCGGGCCGACGGTCACCTGCTCCGGGCCCTCGTCGATGCGCAGGGAGGGGTTCTCCGGCTCCAGGCGCATGTGCAGGTTGGTCAGCTCGACCCGGGTCTTGTTGATGACGGTGACCTGGAGACGTCCCGACTCGGCGAAGAAGTTGACGTCCCCGGAGGAGACGACGAGCTCGTCCTCGGTGAGGGTGACGTCCTCGGACAGCTGCGCGTGCAGCTCTTCGAGCTCGCTCTTCTCACCCCGCCAGCGTGCCGAGGTCAGCTGGTTCAGGTCGGGGGTGATGTAGCGGAGCCACTCGGGGCCGTCCGCCCGCACCGAGGCGAAGGTGCGCATCGCCCGACGATCCTTCCGGATGGCCTCGGAGCGCTCGGCGGTGAGCAGCGGGTTCTGCGGACCCAGGTGGGTCCTGGCCAGCTCCTCGTCCCCCTTGGGGGTCTGCTCCTTCGGGGCGGTGCGGGCGGAGTCCAGCAGCTCCGCCAGGCTCCCGCTGCGCAGCCACGGGATCTCCTCCGCCGCATCACGCAGCTGCGCGTAGGCGTCGGGGTCGGGCCTCGACCCGCGGTCCGGGACGATGAAGAGGGTGCGTGGGGTTCCGGCCCGCTCCTGGAGGAGCGAGGCGGTGCCGGCGATGAGCTGCTGGCGGGCGAGGGAGCGGTTGGACGTGCTCTCCAGGTCGCCGACGAGCTCGGAGAGGTCGGAGTCGCGCACGATCACGGGGGTCCCGCCCGTCGTGCGCGTGCCCCCGGTCGGGGTGAACCCGGAGGGGGCGAAGCTCACGTCGGGGGCCAGCACCGTGGGCATCTGCGAGCCCGGCACGAGCTGGTTGTAGGCGCGGCTGCGCGCGGTGGTGACATCGCCGTCGGCCGGCCAGACGACATCCGCACGGGCGCCGAGCTCGGCGGCGGTCTCCTGCCCCTGGGTGACCCGGGGGCGGATGAGCTCGGCGGCGTCGGGCGACTCGGCCCCGGCAGCGATGTCGGCGTCGGCGCCGGGCAGGACGAGGGTCTGCTCGCCGACGAGTGTCTCGCGGATGGCGTCGGCGCGCTCGCGGCGCAGCTCCTGCTCGGTGGAGGCGTCGTCACGCCGCTCCTCGGGCACGCCGGAGGGTGCGTCGGGCGAGGTGCGCAGCAGCGACGGGTCGAGCAGCCAGGCCTCGTCGGGTGCCGGTGGCTGCGCGGTGAGCTCGGCGATGCCGGAGTCCTCGCCCACGGCATCGCGCCAGGCCGCCGTGCGGGTCTCCCCGGTCTCGCCGAAGAGGTCCTTGTCCGAGGGGAGGAGGAGCGGGATGCCCCAGACGACCCGGAGGGGCTCGTACTCCTTCGTGCGATGGATGCCGACGAAGGTGTGCACCGCGGCGTCGTGGGTCTGCACGCTGATCCACGCGGCCCCGGTGGCGACCCCGCGGGCGAGATCGTCCCCGTCGAGGGTGATCGCGAAGGGGGTGGACTCCCCGGCGGGCAGGTCCGCGATGCTCGTGCGGCCGACGGCCGTCCCACGGATGCGCCCGGTGCCCTCGGCCCAGTCGCGCACGGCGGTCCGTCCGGTCTCGGTCTCCTTCGGGACGACCGAGACGCTCGTCGAGGCGAGGTCCTCCTCGCTCTCGTTCGTGATCTCCCCCTCGATGGCGACCTGGTCCCCGTCGTCGATCATCGGCGTGATCGAGGTGATGGTCACCCGGGTGGTGGCCTCGTCACGAGCCGCGGGCACCGCCGCGGACGCGGCGGAGGCAGACGGCGAGGCCGGGGCGGCGGCGACCGGGACCAGGACGAGCAGCGCGACGAGGAGGGTCGCGAGCGCGGCCGGCCTCAGTCGTCGCCGGCGAGCCGCTGCCACGCCTCCCTCGCGATGCGCCGCTCGTTGGGGAAGGTCAGGTGCCGGTGGGCCTCGCTGAGCGGCAGCCAGGCCACGTCCACGGCCTCGTGGTCGGGATCGTTCTCGATCGTCAGGTACCCGCCCGTCGCCTCGAGGAGGTAGTGGTGCACGTACTTGTGGATGCGCCGCTCCGGGGTGGCGAACCAGTAGTCGATGGTGCCGAGCTCCACGAGCACCCGCGCCTCGATGCCGGTCTCCTCCGCGACCTCCCGCTCGGCGGTCTCGGTGAGGGTCTCGTCCCCCTCGATGTGCCCCTTCGGCAGGCACCACTCGAGACGGCCCGCGCGGTTGAGCCGCGCGATGACCGCGATGCGGGCCCGCCCTTCGTGCACGTCGACGACCACGCCTCCGGCACTGCGCTCCTCGACCGCAGGCAGGCGCCGCTGCGAACCGGCGGCGGGGACGACGTGGGACATGTGGTCACTGTAGCCAGACGGTCTGCGTGGTCTCTGGGTCCGGCCAGACGAGGCGTGTGGTCTCGCGCACGCCGGGCCGGGGAGTGCGGGGGTCGTACCCCACGACGCGCCTCGGGGGCCCGGATGGCCCGCACGAGGCGCCCGCGCCCCTCGGCGCCCGTCGATGGTGTGGGCGTGGCGTGGCGGCCGCGTAACCTTGGTCCCCATGTCCACCCCTGCCCTGCCGCCGGAGATCCTGCGCGCCGCGGTGGCCCGCCTGGCCCCGGTGATCCCGCTGCTGACCGAGCTGGGCGAGGCCTTCGCGACGGGGGGCCACGAGCTCGCCCTCGTCGGCGGCCCGGTCCGGGACGCCTTCCTCGAGCGCAGCAGCGGGGACCTCGACCTGACGACCTCGGCCCGCCCCGACGAGACCGAGGCGATCCTCGCCGCCTGGGGGGACACGACCTGGGACATGGGGCGGGATTTCGGCACCATCGGTGCGCGCAAGGGGGAGGCGATCGTCGAGATCACCACCTACCGGGCCGATGCCTACGACCGCACGACCCGCAAGCCGCTCGTCGCCTTCGGCGACAACCTCGAGGACGACCTCGTCCGTCGTGACTTCACGGTCAACGCGATGGCGCTGCGCCTGCCCGACCTCACCCTCGTCGACCCGCACGGCGGACTGCTCGACCTCGCCGCGAAGCGTCTGCGCACCCCCTCGGCGCCCGAGGTCTCCTTCAGCGACGACCCCCTGCGGATGATGCGTGCGGCCCGCTTCGTCGCCCAGCTCGGCCTCGTGCCGGCGCCGGAGGTCGTCGAGGCGATGACCGAGGCCGCGGGCAGCCTCGAGATCGTCTCCGCGGAGCGGATCCGGGACGAGCTGGTCAAGCTGCTCCTCGCCGACGACCCCGTGGCCGGCCTGCGGCTGCTCGTGGAGACCGGGCTGGCCGAGCGGATGCTCCCGGAGCTGCCCGCCCTTCGTCTGGAGATCGACGAGCACCACCGCCACAAGGACGTCTACGAGCACTCCCTCACCGTGCTGCAGCAGGCGATCGACCTGGAGGGGCCGACCGGGGACGAGGAGCACCCCGTCCCGCGGCCCGACCTCGTCCTGCGACTGGCTGCACTCCTGCACGACATCGGCAAGCCGCGGACCCGTCGCTTCGAGGCCGGGGGCGGCGTCTCCTTCCACCACCACGACGTCGTCGGCGCCAAGATGACCGCGAAGCGGCTCAGGGCGCTGCGCTTCGACAAGGAGACGACGAAGGCGGTCGCCCGCCTCGTCGAGCTGCACCTGCGCTTCCACGGCTACGGCGACGGTCAGTGGACCGACTCCGCGGTGCGTCGCTACGTCACCGACGCCGGCCCCCTGCTCCAGCGGCTGCACCGCCTCACCCGGGCGGACTGCACGACCCGCAACCAGCGCAAGGCCGCCCGGCTGCGGCGCGCCTACGACGACCTCGAGGAGCGGATCGAGGTGATCACCGAGCAGGAGGAGCTGGACAAGGTCCGCCCGGAGCTCGACGGGCACGAGATCGGAGAGGTCCTCGGGATCGAGCCGGGTCCGCAGCTCGGCAGGGCCTACAGGTACCTCCTCCAGGTCCGCCTCGACGAGGGCCCGATCGGCAAGGAGGCCGCCGCGGCGCGGCTGCGCTCCTGGTGGGAGGACCAGGCCACGTGAGCCCCTCCGGGATGCGGGTCGGGGCCAGGCCCCTCCCCTCCGCGGCGCTCCTCGGAGATGATGGCACCCGGAGGACGATGAGATGAGTGCCATGACAGCGTTCGACGGGCAGCAGCCCGCAGTGAGGTTCGGTGCCGTGACCGACGTCGGTCGGGTGCGCCCGCACAACGAGGACGCCTTCCTCGCGGAGGGAGAGGTCTTCGTCGTCGCCGACGGGATGGGCGGGCACGCGGCGGGTGAGGTCGCGAGCGGCATCGTCGTCGACACGATGCGTGAGCTCGTCGCGGCGACACCGAGCCGTGAGGACGTCGTCGGCCAGCTGCTGCTGGCCAACCAGCGCATCCTCGAGTCGGTGCAGGCCCACCCGGAGAGGCAGGGGATGGGCACGACCGCGACCGGCCTCGTGCGGGTCCGGGGCGACGCGGGCCACCAGTGGGTCGTCGTCAACGTCGGCGACTCCCGGACCTACCGGTGGGCGGACGACGACCTGACCCAGGTCACGGTGGACCACTCCGAGGTCCAGGAGCTCACGGACGCCGGCATCATCACCGCCGCCGAGGCCCGCGTGCACCCGGCCCGCAACATCGTCACCCGGTCGATGGGGACCGAGCACGCCCACCTGCCCGACTCGTGGCTGCTGCCCTGCCGGCCCGGCGAGCGCTTCGTGCTGTGCAGCGACGGCCTGACCACCGAGGTGGACGACGGCGACATCCGTGACATCCTTCAAGAGCACCCCGACCCGCGGTCGGCGGCCGACGCCCTGGCCCGTGCGGCGGTCGAGGCGGGTGGCCGCGACAACGTGACGGTCGTGGTGGTGGATCTGGACGACGTCGGTGACGACCCGGCTCCCGGCCGGCCGCCCGAGGAGGAATGAGCATGCGGACCACGATCGAGGGCGCGACCGGGTGGGTCGAGCTCACCCGAGGCGGCCTCTCCCTCCTGGCGCAGGGAGACGAGGCCCTGCGCGATCGTCTCGACGCCGCGCTCGAGGCCGCGCCGGAGGACGATCCGGTGGACGTCGTCACCGACGAGCTGTCCGTCGGCGGGGTCCGCCGGGCGCCCGCGTTCGCGATCTTCGACGAGACCGCCCACCGGCTCGTGGTCCGGGGCACCGCGACCGCGAGGCTCGAGGGGCCCACCGGGGTCCGTGAGGCGAACGGTCCGGCGCGTGGCCCGTGGAGCGACGAGGACGTCGACCCCGCGGTCGAGAGGGTCACCCTCGGGACCGGGGAGGCGTCGGCGCAGCAGCCGGCCGGCCTGGCCGCTGCTCCGGACGGGCACGCGGCGACGGACGACGAGCTCCAGGAGGATGGCGGCGGCGAGGACCGGGGAGCCCCGGGTCGCGCCGCAGCGGGCGTCGCCGACGAGGCGGTCGCGTCGTCCGCGGGCAGCGCCGGCCCCCAGTTCGTCGACGGTCATCTGGTCGGCGTCCTCGTGGCCGCCGATGAGCCGGAGCCGCAGGTGGCAGATGCTGCGGCGGATGCGGCCCGAGACGGCGATGCCGAGGGCGACCGGTCGCCGGAGCGCCCGGGACAGGAGGAGGCCGCGGACGCGGGCGACCTGCCGGTGGCCGCTGCGTCCGGGGTGGCCGCATCCGGTGCCGCCGCCGCGGGCGCACCGGTGGTCGCGGAGCCGGACGCACCGGCTCGTGAGTCCGACACCGGCGAGCTGCCCGTCGGGGCGATGGTCCTCGCCGTGAGCTGCGCGGCCGGGCACCTCAACCCCCCGGATGCCGGCCGGTGCCGGGTGTGCCGCGCCGAGGTGCCCGAGCAGCGGGCCGAGCTGGCCCCGCGGCCGGCGCTCGGTGTGCTGCACCTGTCCACCGGCGAGGAGGTCACCCTCGACCGGTCGGTGCGCCTCGGGCGGGCCCCCCGGCAGGCGGACGAAGGGGACGAGCAGGCGCACCTCGTGCGGGTGTCGAGCCCGGAGAACGAGATCTCGCGCAACCACGCGGAGGTGGTGCTCGACGGCTGGCGCGTGCTCGTGCGCGACCTCGGCTCCACGAACGGGACGACGGTCACGCCTCCGGGGGCCGGCCCGCAGCGGATCCGGGCGGGGCAGGAGGTGGGGCTCGAGCCGGGTGGCACGATCACCCTGGCCGACCGGGTCTCCGTCGTCCTCGAGGTGGCCGGCTAGGCGGTCGCCGGCGGCGAGGTCAGTCGTCCAGGACGAGCAGCACCTCGCCCTCCTGGACCACGTCGCCCGCGGTCACCTTCACCTCGGCCACCCGTCCGGCGATCTCGGCGACGACCGGGATCTCCATCTTCATCGACTCGAGGAGCACCAGCTCGTCGCCGGCGGTCACCGACTCGCCGGTGTCCACGTGCACGGTGAGGACGTTGGCGACGAGCTCGGACTCCACGCTGTGACTCATGACACACAGCGTATCGGGGTGGGCCGGCAGCGTCGTCCCCCGATCCGGGGGCGTCCCCGAGGGAGACGGGACCCGGGGCGATCCCTCCGGGGACATGGCGAAGGGGGCGACGCCGCCGTGGCGTCGCCCCCTTCGCTCCCGGGGAGGTGGGTCAGCGCTCCTCGGTACCGGCGATGAAGGCCTCGAGCCTGCGACGGCCCTCGGTGTCCTCGCGCTGCTCGGGCGGGGACTTCATCAGGTAGGAGCTGGCGGAGAGCAGCGGGCCTCCGACGCCACGGTCCTTGCCGATCTTCGCGGCGCGGATGGCGTCGATGATGATGCCCGCGCTGTTGGGGGAGTCCCACACCTCGAGCTTGTACTCCAGGCTCAGCGGCACGTCACCGAAGGCACGCCCCTCGAGGCGGACATAGGCCCACTTGCGGTCATCGAGCCAGGCGACGTAGTCGGAGGGGCCGATGTGGACGTTGCGGTCGTCCTTCTTGCCGGCCAGCGGGCCCTCGAGGTTGGAGGTGACGGCCTGGGTCTTCGAGACCTTCTTGGACTCCAGGCGCTCGCGCTCGAGCATGTTCTTGAAGTCCATGTTGCCGCCGACGTTGAGCTGGTACGTGCGGTCCAGGACGACGCCTCGGTCCTCGAAGAGGCGGGCCATGACGCGGTGGGTGATGGTCGCGCCGACCTGGCTCTTGATGTCGTCGCCGACGATCGGCACACCGGCGTCCTCGAACTTCTTGGCCCACTCCGGGTCGGAGGCGATGAAGACCGGCAGGGCGTTGACGAAGGCGACACCCGCGTCGATCGCGCACTGGGCGTAGAACTTGTCGGCCTCCTCCGAGCCCACCGGGAGGTAGGAGACGAGGACGTCCACCTGCGCGTCCTGGAGCGCCCGGACGACGTCGACCGGCTGCTGCGAGGACTCGTCGATGGTCTCGCCGTAGTACCTGCCGATGCCGTCGAGCGTGTGACCGCGCTGGACCTCGACCCCGGTCGTCGGGACGTCGCAGATCTTGATCGTGTTGTTCTCGCTGGCGTTGATCGCCTCGGAGAGGTCCTTCCCGACCTTCTTGTCGTCGACGTCGAAGGCGGCGACGAACTCGACGTCGGACACGTGGTAGTCACCGAAGGTGACGTGCATCAGGCCGGGGACGGAGCCCGCGGGGTCGGCGTCCTTGTAGTACTCGACACCCTGGACGAGCGAGCTCGCGCAGTTGCCGACGCCGACGATCGCGACGCGGATGCTACTCATGGGTTCTCCTTGCTCCGGGACTGGTCCGGTGGGTTGAAGGCGGGGTGGTTCGGGTCGGTGAGGGTGCCCGGGCGGGCGGTCGGCGCGCTGCGCTCGGCGGCGATGAGCTCGTCGAGCCAGCGCACCGCGGCCAGGGCCTCGTCCTCACCGTGCGCGTGGAGGGCCGCCGTCCAGGAGTCGAGGACCCCGAGACCGGCGCGGTCGTCACGCATGGCGGCCATCCGCTCCACGAGGCGCGCACGGCGACCCTCGAGGATGCGCAGCCGCACCTCACGTTCGGTGCGGGCGAAGAAGGCCACCCGCACGTCGAAGGCGTCGTCCTCCCAGCTGCCGGGATCCGCCCGGTCCGCCCGGTCCGCGAAGGCGGCCCGGCCCGCGTCGGTGAGGGTGTAGGTGATCCGCTGGCGGCGCCCACCGGTGGCTCGGTCCTGCCCGTCGGTGGCCCCGCTCACCAGTCCCTGGGACTGGAGCCTGGCCAGGCACGGGTAGAGCGTGCCGAAGGAGAGCGCACGGAAGGCGCCCAGCCGGGTGTTGAGCTGGCGACGCAGCTCGTACCCGTGCATGGGCCTCTCGTGGAGCAACCCGAGGACGGCGAACTCGAGCATGTCGCGGCGGCGCACGTGTACTCCCTTCGCCGGTCCTCGGAGAACGACCGTCGTCAATCGTATCGATGTATCGAGCAGATATGTAGGCTGCGGTCGCCTCCGGCGCGTCGCCAGCGGTCATACTGGGGGCTGCCCGAACGCCCGACTCCCAGACGAGGCCCGAAGACCAGAGGTGCCCATGCCCCAGGCCAGCAGCGGTTCCGCGACGCCCCGAGCGAAGGGCGCCCGGCGCCGGTGGCCACGGATCCTCATGTGGTCCGTGGTCGGGCTGCTCGTCCTCGGCGTGGCGCTGATCGCGCTGGCCTACGTCCTCATCGACATCCCCGAGCCCAACGACCGGGCGGTCTCGCAGGCCTCGGTCATCTACTACTCGGACGGCGAGACCGAGATGGACCGGATCGCGACGGTCAACCGGGAGGCCGTCGACATCGACAAGGTGCCGACCGAGGTGCGGCACGCCTTCGTCGCCGCCGAGGACCGCTCCTTCTACGAGAACCGCGGGATCTCCCCCAAGGGCATCCTGCGGGCGGTGAGTGCCGCCGTGAGCGGCGGGCAGCAGCAGGGCGGCTCGACGATCACCCAGCAGTACGTGAAGAACTACTTCCTCACCCAGGACCAGACCCTGACCCGCAAGGCCAAGGAGGTCCTCATCTCGGTGAAGATCGACGGTGAGCTGAGCAAGAAGGAGATCCTGGCCAACTACCTCAACACGATCTACTTCGGTCGTGGTGCGGACGGGATCCAGACCGCCTCCCAGGCCTACTTCCGCAAGGACGTCGAGGAGCTGACCGTCTCCGAGGGGGCCTTCCTCGCGAGCGTGGTCAACGGCCCCTCCCTCTACGACCCGGCCCTCGGGGACGAGCAGCGCGAGCGCGCCGAGGACCGGTGGGCCTACGTCCTCGACGGCATGGTCGAGAAGGGGTGGCTGACGGCGTCCGAGCGCGACCGGATGGAGTTCCCGAAGGTGCGCTCCCCCCAGCGCCAGAGCAGTCCCGACGACATCGGCTTCATCACCGAGGAGGTGCGTGACGAGCTGCGCACGAAGGTGGGACTCTCGGAGGCCGACATCGCCCGCGGCGGCTACAAGATCGTCACGACGATCGACAAGGACGCCCAGGAGGCCGCCGCGGAGGCGGTGGCCGACGCCCGTCCGACGGAGAAGGGCTCCTCCGACGTGCACATCGGCCTCGCGGCGGTGAAGCCGGGCGACGGCGCCATCCGGGCGATGTACGGCGGCCCGACCTTCGGCGAGGGCAGGTACGGCTACTTCAACGCCGCGGTGGACGGCAAGATGCAGGCCGGCTCGACGATGAAGCCCTTCACGATGATCGCGGCGCTGCGCGAGGGCATGCCGCTGTCGACGACCTTCAGCGGCAACAGCCCCTACTACGACGAGGCCTTCGTCTACGACCAGCCCGGCGCGACGGCCATCCAGCGTCGCGGCGGCATCGTCAACTTCAGCGGTGCGGACTACGGCCCCGTGACCATGCGCGAGGCCACGAAGAAGTCGATCAACACCTACTACGCCCAGCTCAACCTCGCCGCCGGCCCGAAGGAGACCGCCGAGGCGGCGACCCAGGCCGGGGTGCGCAGCTGGAACGGCAACCGGCGCATCCCCTTCTCGAAGGGCCCGACGAACGTCTTCGGGACCGACGCCGTCCGGGTCATCGACATGGCGGGTGCCTACGCGACCATCGCCGCTCAGGGGCGCTACGCCGAGCCGTACTACATCACCTCGGTCACCGGGACCGGTGACCGGGACTACGAGTACGAGGTCGAGAAGAACGTCGAACGGGTCTATCCCAAGGACGTCGCCCGGGATGCCATCCAGGCCATGAGCCAGGTGGCCTCACCGGGGGGGACCGGCTACCCGACCGTGGCCGAGCTGAACCGCCCGGTCGGTGGCAAGACCGGAACCACCTCGGGCAACTACGCGGCCTGGTTCGACGGCTTCACCCCGGGGCAGCTGGCCACTGCCGTGGGCATGTACCGCGGCGACGGACGCCTGGTGGAGGAGAACCAGCTGATGAACCTCGGCGGCTACGCGGAGGTCACCGGCGGCACGATCCCCGCCGAGATCTGGACCGACTTCATGATCGGTGCCCTCGACGGTGAGCCGGTCAAGGAGCTGCCACCCGCCGGCAACGTCGAGGCCAAGCAGCGCAGCTCGACCCCGACGGACGTGCCGACCCCGCTCCCGACGACGACCGAGGCGCCGGAGCCGGACCCGACGAGCACGTCGTCGACGAGCTCGAGCACCACCTCCAGCTCCTCCAGCTCGAGAAGCAGCAGCTCCTCGTCGAGCTCCTCCACCTCGTCCACCTCGACGAGCAGCAGCTCCTCGTCGAGCTCCTCCACCTCCTCCACGTCCAGCACGACGACGAAGGAGCCGACCTCCTCCACGAGCACGCGCCCGAGCGAGTCGCCGACGAGCACCCGACCGAGCCCGACGAGCTCGACACCCTCCGAGCCCCGACCGACCCGCACGTCGTCGACCGCGCCACCGACCACGCCGAACACCCCACCGTCGCGGGACACCCCGTCCGAGGACCGCTAGTGCCGAAGGAGTCGGTACCCAGGGACCTGCTGCCCGAGGACGCCAGCGCGGTCATCGGCGGGCCGCTCGGCCGGCACGCCTCGGCGGGCGCGCGCTCGGTGGCCCGCCTGCTCCCCGTCGTCGTGGCCATGGTGGCCGTGCCGATGGGACTGGCCGTGCTCCGCCAGGGCCACTGCATCGCCCGCGGCTGGAGCGGGGACGAGCAGTTCTGGCGGATGTGCTTCTCCGACCTGCCGGCGCAGTACCAGCTGGCCGGCCTGGGGGCGGGGTTCGGCGGCTGGGTCGACGGGAGCGCCCTGACCGACCAGCTGCCCTTGCTCGCCGCGCTCATGGCCGCCATCGGTGGCCTGGTCCCCGGCGGCGACTGGGTGCAGCAGGGGCGGGTCTACTTCCTCGTGTGGGCGGTCCTGCTCGCGGCGTGCGCGGCGGTGATGGTCTGGTGCGTCGGCCTGCTGCGGCCGCAGCGACTCGACCTGGCCACCCAGATGGCCCTGACGCCGATCCACGTCGTCGCCGCGCTCCTCTCCCCGGACCTGCTCGTGACGACCCTCGTCTTGGCGGCCATGCTCGCGCGTGGTCGGCACCGCGGCGGTGCCGCCGGGGTGCTCCTCGGGCTGGCCCTGCTCGGCCACACGTGGGTGCTCGTCGTCGCGGTGGCCCTCGTGGTCTCGGCCCGGCGCGAGGGCGACCTCGCCGGGGCGCTGCACACCCTGCTCGTCGCCGGCGGGAGCGCGCTCGGGCTGCTCGTCCTCGTGGCGCTCGTCCAGCCGGCCGCGATCAGCGGACCCTTCCTCGCGTGGTGGGGGGAGAAGCCGGGCTACGGGTCGGTGCTCCTCGTGCCCGAGCTGGCCGGGCACCCGCTCCCACCGCGGGTGGCGCCGCTCTTCTCCCTCATCGGGTGGGTGTGGGCCGTGTGGGCGACCATCGCGATGGCCGGCCGCGCCTGGCGACCGGCCTCGTGGGCGCAGGTGGCCGCCTTCGCCGTCCCGGTCGTGGCCCTCACCGGGACCTCTGTGCCCGTCCAGGCGGCGCTGTGGGTCCTCCCGCTCGCGATCCTCGCGGGGGTCTCGTGGCGCACGCACCTCGGGTTCGTGGCCGTCGAGGCGGTCCACGCCTGCGCGTTGTGGCTCTACATCGGTGCCGACTCCGACCCCGACATGGGACTGCCCGCCTCCTGGTACGCCGTCGTCGTCGTCGGGCGGGCGATGGCGTGGGGCTTCCTCATGTGGAGCATCTGGTACACGCCGGTGGACAACCCGCCGCTGCGTCGTCCACAACCACCTGCGTCCACCACCGTGTCTCCACAGCCGGCCCGGCACGACTGACCGGCGACGGCCCCCACCGGCACGCTTTGGTGCGAAGGGAGTGCACCGGATAACCTGCTACCGGCCCGGTCTGTTTCGCGTCGCCCGACGACGAGACACCGAGGACATGCACAGACCCTCCTGTCACGGAGAGACCGTGACCGCACAGACCGAAGGAGGCGGGTTATCAGCATGCGCAAGTACGAGCTCATGGTCATCTTCGACCCCGACAACGACGAGCGTGGCGTCCAGCAGCTCTTCGACAAGTTCCTCACCGTCATCACCAAGGACGGCGGGACCATCGACAAGATCGACCACTGGGGCCGCCGTCGCCTCGCGTACGAGATCAACAAGAAGGCGGAGGGCCTCTACGCCGTCGCCGACCTGACCTGCGAGCCGGCCACGAGCAAGGAGCTCGACCGTCAGCTGGGTCTTTCCGAGCAGGTCCTGCGGACCAAGCTCATGCGCGTCGACGCCTGAGAGCGTCGCTCCCGGGTTGTCGGTGACCGCTGACAACCTCCCCTGAGACGATCCACGATCGAGAAGGAATCCCATGGCAGGCGAGACCCCCATCACCGTCGTCGGCAACCTCACCGCCGACCCCGAGCTGCGGTTCACCCCGTCCGGCGCGGCCGTCGCGAACTTCACGGTGGCGTCGACCCCGCGCACCTTCGACCGCCAGACGAACGAGTGGAAGGACGCGGAGACGCTCTTCATGCGCTGCTCCGTGTGGCGCGAGGCCGCGGAGAACGCCGCCGAGTCGCTCACGCGCGGTACCCGTGTCGTCGTCACCGGTCGCCTGGTCTCCCGCTCCTGGGAGGACAAGGAGACGGGGCAGAAGCGCACCGTCATGGAGATGCAGGCCGACGAGGTCGCGCCCTCGCTGCGGTACGCCACCGCGAAGGTCACCAAGACCCAGCGTGGCGGCGGTGGCCAGGGCGGCTGGGGTGGCCAGCAGGCTCCCCAGGGCGGCCAGGGTGGCGGCTTCGGCGGCCCCCAGCAGAACGACCCGTGGGCGAGCGGTGGCCCCCAGGGCGGCCAGGGCGGCGGCTTCGGCGGCCAGCAGGCTCCCCAGGGCGGCGGCCAGGGCGGTGGCTGGGGCAACGCGCCCAGCTACGACGAGCCCCCCTTCTGATCGATCCCTCATGCCCGGTCGGCACGACCGGGCCGTACTGAAGACACATCCCATCCCGAGGCACGACCTCGGGCTCTCGCAAGAAACGAAGGAGAGCACCACGATGGCCAAGCCCGTTGTGCGCAAGCCCAAGAAGAAGGCCAACCCGCTCAAGGCGGCGAAGGTCGAGAAGATCGACTACAAGGACGCGACCCTGCTGCGGAAGTTCATCTCGGACCGCGGCAAGATCCGCGCCCGCCGCGTCACCGGCGTCTCCGTCCAGGAGCAGCGTCGCATCGCGAACGCCGTGAAGAACGCCCGGGAGATGGCCCTGCTGCCCTACTCCTCCTCCAACCGCTGATCCGCGGACGAGCAGAGACAGGAGCATCACGATGAAGGTCATCCTCACCCACGAGGTCAGCGGTCTCGGGACCGCCGGCGACGTCGTCGACGTCAAGCCGGGCTACGCCCGCAACTTCCTCTTCCGTCGTGGCCTGGCCACGCAGTGGACGAAGGGGGCGCAGAAGCAGGTCGACGCCATCGCCGCCGGCCGTGCCGCCCGGGCCGTCAAGTCCCTCGAGGAGGCGCAGTCCCTCAAGGGCAACCTCGAGGCCCAGTCGGTCACCGTCAGCGCCCACGCCGGTGACTCCGGTCGCCTCTTCGGCGCCGTCACCAGCCGCGAGATCGCCGAGGCGATCACGAGCGGTGGTGGCCCGGACATCGACCGCCGCACGATCGAGATCCCGACGCCGATCAAGAGCGTCGGCCCGGCCGAGGCGCTCGTGCGTCTGCACCCCGAGGTCCAGGCCACGGTGACCCTCGAGGTCGTCGCCGGCTGATCGCGGCCACTCGGGACGGGGGCCGGTCACGTGCACGCACACGTGACCGGCCCCCTCGCCGTGCTGGGCCACGGGCACTGGGTACTCCTCCCCATGGGGACGGGCCGGGGCATCCTCTAGGATTTGTCAGGACATCGTCACGACGCAGGGGAGAGACACCATGACCACGCCACCTCATGGTCAGCAGCCGAACGTCCCGGGTGGGCAGCCACCCCCGCCTCCGGGGGCCGGTCGGCCCGGCCCGGGTGGGCAGCCGCCGCCTCCGCCCGGGTACGGCCAGCAGGCCCAGGGCCAGCCGGCGTGGCAGTCGGGCCAGCAGCAGTGGGGTCAGGCCCAGGGCCAGCCGCCGAAGAAGTCCAGGACCAAGTTGTGGGTGGCGCTCGGGGTCGCCGGCGTGCTCGTCCTCGGTGTCTGCGGCGGTGGTGGGCTCTTCGCCTTCAGCAAGCTCAGCGGCGGTGGTCCGCAGCCGGAGAGCGCGCTGCCGGACACGGCCATCGGCTTCGCCAAGATCGACCTCGACCCCGCCGCGGGGCAGAAGGTCGACGGCATCCAGTTCCTGCGCCAGTTCCCCTCCATCCGTGAGGACATGGAGGGCGTGGACGAGGACGACGACCTGCGCAAGTCGATCGTCGAGGGCCTCCAGGAGGACGGCGAGCTCGAGGGCGTCGACTACGAGAAGGACATCGAGCCCTGGCTCGGGCAGCGCTTCGGGGTGGCCGTGCTGCCCGCCGACGACGGGGGCGACCCGGACGTGGTCGTGGCGCTCGCCAGCACGGACAAGGACGCGGCCGAGGACGGCCTGGCCAAGATGACCGAGGGCGGCGAGGGGTACTGCACCGTCCAGGAGGACTTCGCCATCTGCGGCGAGGAGCAGTCCGTGGTCGACAAGGCCGTCGACGATGCCGAGCAGGGAGTGCTCGCCGACGACGAGCAGTTCTCCCAGGACATGGACGACCTCGGTGAGGACGGCGTCGTCACCGGATGGTTCGACGCGGGTGCCGCCAAGGAGCTGGACCCGGCGCTCGCCTCCACCGACACCGAGGGACGGGTGGCCATGGCGGTGCGCTTCGACGGCTCGGACACCCTCGAGCTCGCCGGTCGGGTGAACGGGCTCCCGGAGGACTCGGTCCCGAGCGGTGACGGCACCTCCGTGAGCGACCTGCCCTCCGACACCCTCGGCGCGGTCGCGATCGCCGGCCTCGACGAGGCGATCACGAAGGCCTGGCCCGAGCTGGAGAAGAACCTCTCCTCCACCTTCGGTGACGGCTGGACCCAGCAGCTGGACCAGTTCGAGTCCGAGAGCGGCCTGAGCATCCCGGACGACGTCGCCAAGGCCCTCGGCAGCGACACCGTGATCGCCGTGGGGCCGGATGCCGAGACCCCGAAGGTGGCGCTGCGCACGAACGGTGACCGCGGCACCATCGACGACATGGTCTCGCTCATCGAGGGCGAGGCGAGCGCCATGGGTGGCGGGCCGCAGGTGAGCGTCAAGGACGGCGACGAGGACCGCGTCGTCGTCGCGAGCGACGACGGCTACGCCGACGACGTGGCCTCGGGCTCGGGCCTCGGGGACAGCGACGCCTTCAAGAACGCCGTCCCGGACGCCGACGGTGCCTCGATGGTCGCCTACGTCGACCTCGCGAAGTTCGTCGAGCTCTTCGGGGAGGACATGAGCGACGAGGAGCGCGCCAACGCCGAGGTCCTCTCCTCCGCCGGCTTCACGGCCTCGGGCGAGGGGGACCACATGGAGTTCTCCTTCCGCCTGACGACGAAGTGAGCTCCGCGCGCTGAGCACGAACGAGTGGCCCGTCCCCGACCCGGGGGGCGGGCCACTCGCCCGTCGGGGCCCGTGGAGGGCAGGATGGTCACGTGAGCAGTACCGAGCAGACCGCACCCGTCCGTGAGCGCCGGGAGGCCTTCTGGCGTGACCTCGGCGAGGTCCACGCGGCCACCGGGCCCTGGGGCGAGGAGTCCGTCGACGTACCGACCCTGTGGCCGGGCGGCCGGTCCGCCTACCGCCGGGTGATCACCGAGCACGCCGGGATCGTCACCACCGACGGCCTGAGCGACCCCTTCGACGGCGGGCCGGAGGACGGACCGGGCCTCGGGGTGGAGCTCTACGTCGAGGGCAGGGAGCTCGTCGAGGACCTCGCGACCGAGGGGCTCTGGCTCGTGCGCGCCCTCGAGGAGGCCGCCGGCGCCCTCGTCGGCGCGAGCGCGTCCTTGCCCGCCGCCCTGGCCGAGCACGAGCTCCTCTCCCTCGAGCTCTCCGGCGTCGACGCACCCGAGGGGTGGGTCGCCGACGGGCGGATGGGCGCCCTGCTCGGGGTGCCGCTGCCGGCCCGTCCGCGCGAGCTCGACGTCGACGGCACCATCGTGCGCATGCTCTGCCTCTCCCCCCTTCGTCCGGAGGAGCTGGCGGTGGTCACGGCGGAGGGCGCCGCCGGCCGGCAGCGGGTGGCCGAGGCGCTCGCGGCCTCCGGCTGGTACTCCTACGCCGAGGCGGTCCGTGAGCCCGTCGTGTAGGGACCGATGACCGACGAAGGGGGCCCCGGGAGAGTTCTCCCGGGGCCCCCTTCGTGCTCGACGCGGCGGATCAGCCGTCGTGCAGCTGGTCCTTGCCGTGCATCTTGGGCAGCTCCCCGGTGTTGCCGTGCTCGGCACGGATGGCCGCGAGCTGCTCGTCGTCCTCGGCACCGAGCTCGAAGAGGCGCCCGGACCTGCGGTCGGCGATGTACTCCTTCATCTCGCGACGGATCTCCGGCAGCAGGATGTAGAGGGCCGCCAGGTTGATGAAGCCGCAGATGAAGAGGAAGGAGTCGGTGATCGTGAGGACCTGGCTGAAGGTCAGCACGGTGCCGATGACCGTGAAGAGGCAGAAGACCAGCTTGTACAGCGCGATCGAGATCCTCGTGTGACCGAAGAAGAACTCCCAGGCCTTCTGGCCGTAGTAGCTCCAGGTGATCAGCGTGGAGAAGGCGAACAACGCGACGGCGATCGCCAGGATGGCCGGGAACCACGGGAGGAAGGTCTCGAAGGCGTCCGAGGTGAGGCTGACCCCGTCGGGGACGGCCCCGCCGTCGATGACCTGGTCGATGCCGTTCTGGAAGGACGGAGCGTCGGCGATGATGATCGTCAGCGCCGTCATGGTGCAGACGATGACCGTGTCGATGAAGGGCTCGAGGAGGGCGACGAAGCCCTCGGAGACGGGGCGGCGGGTCTTGACCGGCGAGTGCGCGATCGGCGCGGAGCCGAGACCGGCCTCGTTGGAGAAGGCCGCCCGCTGGAAGCCGACGATGAGGACGCCGACGAGACCACCGAGACCGGCCTGCGGGGTGAAGGCGCCCTCGATGATGGAGGAGACGGCGCCCGGGACGTTGCCGAGGTTGCCGAAGATGACGAAGAGGCACGCGGTCACGTAGAGGATGCCCATGAGGGGCACGAGCTTGCTCGTGACCTTGGCGATCGAGGTGATGCCGCCGAGGATGACGGCGGCCACGAGACCCGCCATGACGAGGCCGAAGATGAGCGCGGCACCGTCGGAGCCGAGGAAGCCGTCGGCCCCGCCGGTGACCTCCTGGGCCTGGACGAAGGTCTGGTTCGCCTGGAACATGTTGCCGCCACCGACGCCGAAGCCGAGGATGGCGATGGCGAAGCCGCCGGTGAGGATCATCGCCGGCACCTTGCCGAAGAGGCGCCCGAAGGCGATCGGCATGTACTTGAAGGGGCCGCCGGAGAAGGTGCCGTCCTCGTGCTGCACGCGGTACTTGACGCCCATCGTGCACTCGGCGAACTTCGTCGCCATGCCGAGGAGGCCGCAGATGATCATCCAGAAGGTGGCACCGGCGCCACCCATGGCCATGGCGGCACCGACACCGGCGATGTTGCCGAGCCCGACCGTGCCCGAGAGCGCGGAGGAGAGCGCCTGGAAGTGGGTGATCTCGCCGGGGTCGTCCGACCGCGAGAACTTGCCGCGCACGACCTCGGTCGCGAGCTTGAAGGAGCGGAACTGGACCAGTCCCAGGGTGAGGGAGATGATCACCGCCGCGGCCACGAGCCACAGCACGACGATGGGGATCTCGATGCCTCCGACGGGGAAGGCGTAGAAGACCCAGCCGGAGATCCAGGCGGCGAAGGGTTCGAAGAAGGAGTTGATCGTGTCTTCGACGCCCTTGAGGGCGCCGCTGTCGGCGGTGGGGACGAGTGTGACGTGCACCATGGCGAGTGAGCCTCACAGCACAAGGGGCCCCGATGCGGGTTGCGACAGTAAAAAATGTCGACTGTGACGAATTCGTGACCTACCGACGGGGTGCGGCTGACCCCCGCGCCCGGGGTGCGGGCGGGGTGGCTCCACCTCGTCGGTGCGCCTGTCCCGGCGCGGCTATCCCCGCCGCGGCCGGGTCGCGCCCGTGACGGCCCAGCGGTCCCCACGGATGCGCCAGGCCATGAAGCCCCCGCGCACGAGCATGAAGCCGGTGAAGGCCAACCACAGCGCGACGACCGCCGTGGTGTCCCCGTGGCCCCCACCGACCGAGCGGGTGAGCCAGATGATCGGCAGGTAGGCGAGGAGGACGAGGGCCATCGACCCGGCGAGCCAGCGGCCGTCGCCGGCCCCGATGAGGATGCCGTCGACGACGAAGACGTAGCCGGAGAGGGGCTGGGCCAGCGCGATGACGACGAGACCGGCGGCGACGCCGGCGTGCACGTCCGGGTCCTGGCTGAAGAGCAGGGGCAGGACCCGGTGGACCGCGAGGACGAGCACCCCGAGGACGATGCCGCCCCAGACCCCCCATCGGACCATGAGCGTCGTGGCCGCCCGGGCGCGGGCGGCGTCGCCGCTGCCGAGGGCCGCGCCGGTGAGCGCCTGCCCGGCGATCGCCAGCGCGTCGAGGGCGAAGGTGAGGAGGGACCAGATGGTCGTCGTCACCTGGTAGGAGGCGAGCGGGACGTCGCCGAAGTCGGCGGCCGCGGACACGGTGAGCAGGATGATCGCGCGCAGGGCCAGGGTGCGCGCGAGCAGGGGCGCCCCGTCCAGGGCGGCGTCGAGCACCCGGCCGACGTGGGGGCGGACCGACGCGGCGACCTCGTGCCCGCGGCGCAGCACGACGAGGAGCAGGCCGAGGGCCATCGCCCACTGGGCGATGACAGTGCCCCAGGCCGCGCCGGCGATGCCCAGGTCCAGGCCGAGCACGAGGAGCACGCTGAGCACGGCGTTGCCGCCGAACCCGAGGACGGAGGCGACGAGCGGGGTCCGCGTGTCCTGGAGGCCACGCAGGATGCCCGTCGTCGCGAGGACGAGCAGCATCGCCGGCACCCCGAGCGCACTCACCCGCAGGTAGGTGACGGCCTGGGAGAGGGCCTCGGGGGAGGAGCCGAAGGCACCGGCCAGCCACGGGGCGAGCCCACCGACGACGATGCCGCCGAGCACGCCGAGCCCGGCCGCCAGCCACACCCCGCCCGTGCCGACCTCGATCGCACCCCGGACCGAGCCGGCGCCGTACTGGCGGGCGACCACGCTCGTCGTGCCGTAGGCGAGGAAGACGAAGACGCCGGCGGCCGTGAGGAGCACGGAGCTGGCCGTGCCGAGGCCGGCGAGCGGGACCACCCCGAGACGGCCGACGACCGCCGCGTCGACCATGAGGAAGAGGGGCTCGGCGACGAGCGCGAGGAAGGCGGGGACCGCCAGCGACAGGACCTCGCGCGGGCTGGCGCTCGGCGCCTCACCGGGTGCGGTCTCGGGCATGGGCACAGTCTCTCCCCTTCGCCTCGGCCGGTGTCAGGCGGTCCACGCCTCCCACAGGGCGGCGTACCGGCCGCCGCCGGCGACCAGCTCCTCGTGGGATCCCTCCTCCACGACCGACCCCTCGTGCAGCACGACGACCCGGTCGGCCGCCCGGGACTGGGTCAGCCGGTGGGCGACGATGATGGCGCCTCGCCCGTCGGTGGCCGCCAGCGCCGCCCGCTCCAGGTCCGCTGCTCCGGCCGACCCAGCCTCCGCGGTGGCCTCGTCGAGGACGACGAACCACGGGTCGGCGAGCACGACGCGGGCCAGGGCGAGCTGCTGCGCCCGGGCGGCGGTGAGCGGATGGGCTCCCTCGCCGACCACGGTGTCGAGCCCGTGGGGAAGGGCCTCGACCCACGCGAGCGCGTGCACCCGCGCCAGCGCCTGCCGGACGGCCGTGTCGTCGGCGTCCTCGTCCACGAGCGTGACCGCGTCCCGGACGGTGCCGGCGAAGACGTGCACGTCCTGGCTGACGAGCCGGACGTGCTCGCGGACGGCTCGTTCTCCCATCCCGGCGACGGGGACGCCCGCGACGGACACCGCGCCGCTGCTCGCGGGCATCACCCCGGCGGCGATCGCCCCGAGGGTCGTCTTGCCCGCGCCGGTCGCGCCGACGAGCGCGACCCGCTCGCCGGGCGCCACGCTGAGCGTGACGTCGTGCAGGACCGGCCGACCCGGCACGTACTCGTGCCGGATGCCGGTGAGCGTGAGCGGCCCGGACCGCTCGGGTGCGGGCGTCGTGGGCGGCGGGGGCGAGGGCATCATCGCCACGCCGGCCAGCCGGGCCAGCGAGGCACCACTTGCCTGGATCGTGTCGAAGGTGCGCAGCAGGATCCCGATCGGGTTGAAGAGCCGGTGGAAGTACAGGGCGGCGGTCGTCACCGCGCCGACGGTGACCTCCTCCGAGCGCACGAGCACGAAGCCGGTCGCCAGGACCGCCCCGACGCCGACGAGCTCGGCGGCGTTGCCGCGGTTCGCGAAGCGGGTGAGCAGGTCGAAGACGTCCAGGGAGATGCCTCGGGCCACGTCCGAGCGGTGGGTGATCTCCGCGACGTGCTCCTCCTCCAGCCCGTAGGCCCGCAGGGTGGGCGCCCCCTGGAGGCCGCTGACCAGGGCCTGCGCCCGTTCGCCCTCGGCGACCCGCTCCCGGGCGTACCTCGGTCCGGAGAGGCGCAGGTACCAGCGCAGCCCGAGGGCGTAGGCGGGCGCGGCGGCGAGACCGGCCAGCCCGAGGCGCCAGTCCAGGGCGAAGAGGCCCGCGGTCGTGAAGGCGACGAGCACGAGGGCGCCGATGAGCGTCGGGAGCATCTCGGTGAGCGCGTCGGTGACGGTCCGGGAGTCCTCGCCCACGCGGGCGAGGACGTCACCGGAGCCGGCCGCCTCGATCCGGGCGGAGTCGAGGTCGAGCGCCTGCTCGAGCACGTCCTCGCGCAGCTCGGCGAGGGCCGGCTCCCCCGCTCGGGCGAGGAAGGCGACGGAGGCCCACGTCGCGAGGCCACCGATGGCGCCGGCGCCGGCGATGACCACGGCGGCCCGGGTGATCTCACCCGGGTCGCCGCCGGAGACGACGAGGTCGACGATCCGTCCGAGCATCCACGGCGCCACCAGGGCGCAGAGGCCGGCGAGGACGAAGGAGAACACGGAGAGGGCGAGCGGGGCCCGGTGCTCGCGCACGAGGCGCCAGGCCAGCTCGGTGGTCGCCCGGCGACCGGCCGTGGGGAGGATGAGCCGGCTCATCGCAGCACCAGGCGGCGGTAGTCGGGGTCGTGGGTGAGCTCGTGGTGCTCGCCCTCGGCGACGACCCGTCCCTCGCGGAGGACGACGACCCGGTCCGCCCGGGCCAGCAGCGCCGGGCTGCTCGTGACCAGCCACGTCGTCAGCCCCGCCCGGGCCCGGCGCAGCCCGGCCGCGATGCGGTGCTCGGTCACCGCGTCGACCGCGGTCGTCGGGTCGTGCAGGACGAGCACGGGGGCGTCGGTGGCGAGGGCCCGGGCGAGGGCGACGCGCTGGCGCTGGCCCCCCGACCACGTGGAGCCGTCGGGAGTGACGTGCTGGTCGAGCCCGTCCTCGGCGAGCGCGACGACGTCGTCGGCCGCGGCAGCGGTGAGCACCCGCTCGAGATCATCCTCGGCGAGGCGCCCGCCGGGATCGACGTTGCCGCGCAGGGTGCCCTCGAAGAGATCGACGTGATGGGGGACGACGAGCAGCGCGGAGCGACGCCCGCGGATGGTCAGCCGGCCCGTGGGGGTGCCCCCGAGTCGGACGACGAGGGAGTCCTCCCCGGACAGCGCCCGCAGGAGCGCACCGGCCTCGGCCGGGTCCTCCGCGACGACGGCGAGCAGCTCCCCCGGCCGGGAGGCCAGTCGCCCATCCGGCAGCTCGACCTCGAGGACGGGGTCGGCGGGGAGGTCGTCGAGCGCGCCCGTCGCGACGAGCGGCGGGCTGGAGAAGAAGGCGGCGATCCGGGCCGCCGCGGCGTGCGAGCGGGCGGCGTGGGCGCTGATCTCGCCGAGCATGCCGAGCGGTTCGGCGAGGAACTGGGTCAGGCCGACGATCGCGACGAGCTCCCCGATGGAGATCTGCCCGCCGGCCGCCTTGTGCCCCGCGACGAGGGCGACGACCGCGAGGAAGACCCCGGAGAGCCCCGTCGTCAGGCCGGTCATCGCCCCGAAGGTGCTCGTGCTGGCGATGCCGTGGTCGCGGGCCCTGCGGCTCAGCCGGCGGTAGCGGCGCGCGGCGACCTCCGTCGCGCCGATGCCCTTGAGCACCCGCAGGCCGCGCACGAGGTCGGTGGCCACGCCGACCGAGTCGGCGACGCTGGCCTGCTGACGCTCGGTGCGCCGCGAGATGAGGGGCGTGACCAGCTGGGAGACGGCGAGCACCGTCGGCACCCCGAGCAGGACGACCAGCCCCAGCTCGACGTCGATGCGGAAGAGGAGGACGGCCGAGAGGAGGATCGAGACCACGGCGGCCACCGAGAAGCCGACGAAGCGCAGGACCAGGCCCACGAGCTGGGCGTCCGTCGTCGCCAGCGAGAGGGTCTGCCCCGGCAGCAGGTCCGAGCGGGTGCCCCGCGGCCGGAGGGCGTGGGCGGCGATCCGCACCCGCAGGGAGTGGATCTCCTCCTGCATCGCCGCGAAGAGGAGCCGGGCGCCGAAGCGGTAGGAGTTGCCGAGGACGAGGAAGAGCAGCACGAGCGTCAGCAGCAGGAGGAGCAGGGCGCGGGTCTCGCCGGTGGCGACGGCGCGATCGATGACGACACCGATGAGCACCGGGACGAGCGTCTCGCACAGCTGCCACGAGCCGAGCAGGAGGACCCCACCGACCAGCCGCCCCCGACTGCGCACGAGCCCCTGCCGCAGGATCTGCCAGGCCGTGACGACGGGAGTTGTCTCGGCGGTCACGGGAGCATGGCTACCACAGGCGGGTTCGGGGGCGGTACTCCCGTCGCCGTCCCGCGACCGGCCGGCGCCCGCCTCCGGCGCGGCACCTACGGATTACGTAGTGTGGAGGAGCACGACACACTGGACAACGAGGGGACCGCGACCCGTGCTGCCGACGAGCGCCGCCACCACCATCAGTTCCGACGAGCTGGATCGCGCGCGCGACCTCGTCGCCGCCGTGGACCAGGGATTCGAGGCGAAGGTGGTCGGCCAGCGCCGGCTGCGCGAGACCCTGCTCGTGTGTCTGCTGACCGGGGGGCACGTGCTCCTCGAGTCCGTGCCCGGGCTCGCGAAGACCACTGCGGCCCAGGCCATGGCGACCGCGGTGGGCGGCAGCTTCAAGCGGATCCAGTGCACCCCGGACCTGCTGCCGAGCGACATCGTCGGCACACAGGTCTACGACGCGCGCGAGGCGACCTTCGTCACCCAGCTCGGACCGGTGCATGCCAACTTCGTCCTCCTCGACGAGATCAACCGCAGCTCCGCCAAGACCCAGTCCGCGATGCTCGAGGCGATGCAGGAGAAGCAGACCTCGATCGGTGGCGAGGTCCACCAGGTGCCCGAACCCTTCCTCGTCCTCGCCACGCAGAACCCCATCGAGCAGGAGGGGACCTACGTCCTCCCCGAGGCGCAGATGGACCGCTTCCTCATCAAGGACCTGCTCGACTACCCGCAGCCGGCCGAGGAGGCCGAGATCGTGCGGCGCATCGACGCGGGGGTCTTCGACGAGCCCGCCCGCTCGATGATCAGCCTCGAGGACGCCCGGGAGCTCCAGCGGCTCACCGCCTCCGTCTACCTCGACCGGGCGATCCTCGACTACATCACCTTCCTCGTCGGGGCCACCCGCGAGCCGAACCGGGTCATGCCCCCGGAGCTGGCCCGGTACGTCGAGGTCGGCGCCAGCCCGCGCGCGACGATCGCCTTCGCGAAGTCGGCGCGGGCCGCGGCGCTGCTCCAGGGGCGCGACCACGTCATCCCGGAGGACGTGCGCCATCTCGCCCACCGGATCCTGCGTCACCGGGTGCTGCTCACCTACGAGGCGGTCGCCGACGACGTACGCGTCGAGACGATCATCGACGCCGTCGTCCGAGGAGTACGGACCCCGTAGGGATGACCGGACTGGTTCACAAGGTCAAGGCGAAGCTGTCGATCCACGTACGGCGCCGGTCGGTGGCCCTGCTCGACGGGGGCTACGCCTCGGTGCACAAGGGGCGCTCGATGGACTTCGACGACCTGCGCGAGTACACCGTCGGCGACGACGTGCGCGACATCGACTGGAAGGCCTCCGCCCGGCAGGGCTCGATGCTCATCAAGCGCTACGTCGCCGAACGGCACTTCTCGCTCGTCGTCGTCATGCCCGCCGGCCGGGAGTTCTCCGCGCTCGCCGCGGGCGGCGAGGTCAAGCGCGACATCGCCGTCCTCGCCGCAGGCGTCCTGGGGTGGCTGGCCGTGCGCCACGGTGACGACGTGTCGATGGTGAGCGGCACCCCGGGGCGGGTCCGGGCGACGCGCTCGCGCTCCTCCGAGGGGCACCTCGAGCAGCTCCTCCAGCAGGCGGTGTCCCTCTCGCAGCCGGATGCACCGCCGGGCGACCTGCCCGGCCTGCTGCGCCACGTCGTGCGCAACGTGCGCGGCCGCAAGGTGCTGCTCGTGCTCGCCGACGAAGGGGTGGACGTCGCCGCGGTCGAGGACAGCCTGCGCACCCTCCGGCTGCGCCACGAGGTCCTGTGGGTGGAGGTCACCGACCTCGATCCCCTGCGCGCCGGCAGGGACAGCGCCCTGCGTGACGTCACCACCGAGCACCGCCTGCCGGACCTGGTCGACGTGGACCCGCGCCTGGGCGAGGAGTTCGCAGCCGCGGAGTCCGCCCGCCGGGCCGCGATGGACACGATGATGCGGCGCACCGACATCTCCGCGGCCCGGGTCGGGCACACCGACGAGGTCGTGCCGATGATCGTGCGGATGCTGGAGAAGAGGCGCCGTGGACGCTGAGTACCTGGCCCCGCAGGGCTACTCCGTCATGTGGCCGGTCCTCGGCGGGCTGCTGCTGCTCGCGCTGCTCGTCTGGTTCCTCGGGGTCTGGCTGACCACCCGCGCGCCCGAGGACGAGCCCGGGGCACCCCTGCCGCCCGACGCCGTGATGAAGATGCGCGATGAGGCGCTCACCGACATCGACCGCGTCGAGCGGGAGGTCACCTCCGGCGAGACGCCGGCGCGACGGGGCCACCACGAGCTCTCGACGATCGTGCGCGGCTTCGTCGCCCGGGCCAGCGGCCTCGAGGCGGACACGATGACCGCCGCGGACCTGCGCTACCGCGGCCCGAGGCACCTGGCCGCCCTCATCGAGGAGTACTACCCGCGCCAGTTCGGCCCGGTGGAGGCCGAGCCGCCGAGCATCGGCCACTCCGCGGACGCGGCCCGTCAGGTCGTCGGGGGGTGGTCGGCGTGGGGCTGACGTGGTGGTGGTCGACCCTGCTGCTCCTCGTGGCCGCGGTCGCGGTGGCGGGGTACGCCTGGTGGTCCGCCACCCGGCGCCGTCCCGGCGAGGACACCCTCCTCGTCGCGCACAGCCGGCGGCTGACCCGCCTGCCCGGCTACCGGGCGGCCCTGGGGCGCCAGCGGCTGCGACTGGGCGTCCTGCTCGGGCTGCTCGCCGTGGTCCTGCTCCCGCTCGCGGTGGCGGCCGGCCGGCCGGCGTCCACGGACACCATCGAGCCGGAGAAGCGCAATCGCGACATCATGCTCTGCCTGGACGTCTCCGGGTCGATGTACACGACCGACCAGGCGCTGCTGGAGGACTTCGCGCAGATCGTCGAGAACTTCGAGGGGGAGCGGATCGGCCTCGTGCTCTTCGACAACCAGGCGGTCACCGCCTTCCCGCTCACCGACGACTACGAGCTGGTCAGGGACCAGCTCGAGGGGTACGCAGAGGGCTTCGACTTCGGTGGCAGCCGCGAGTACGACCCGCTCGCGGGCACCCTCAACCCCCGCATCCGCGCCAGCTCGCTCGTCTCCGACGGGCTGGCCAGCTGCGTCTTCGGCTTCGACCACGAGGACGAGGACCGGCCCCGTGCGGTCATCCTTGGCACGGACAACATGCAGAACGGCGAGGGGATCTACACCCTGGAGGAGGCGGCCGAGCTGGCCGAGAAGCGCAACGTACGCGTCTACGCCCTCAACCCGCTCCCCTTCGGCCGTCCCCACGAGCAGCTGAGCGAGGCCACCGAGCAGACCGGCGGCCAGGCGTGGGAGCTCGGCGCGAGCACCTCGACCGACGAGGTCACCGAGGAGATCCAACGGCTCGAGGCGGCGCGGATCGACTCGCCCGCCCCGGTCCAGGTGCGCACCGACCTGCCGACCGTCCCGATCGTCATCGCCCTGCTCGGGATCACCGCCTTGTACCCGCTCCTGTGGTGGTGGCGCCGATGACCTGGAACCTGCTGCTGCCCTGGCCGCTCGTCGTCCTCGTCGGGCTGCTGCTCGTCGGCTTCACGACCTGGCGGGTCGTCGCGGACGACCAGCGCCGGCGCCGCTGGCTGCTGCGCCTCGGGACGGCGCTGGCGATGGTGCTCGCCCTCCTCGGGCCCTCCGTCGCGGGGGAGAAGGTCGCCCAGGCGTCCACGGAGACCGACGTCGTCTTCGTCGTCGACACGACCACCTCGGCGATGGCCCGCGACCACGACGGTGGGCGCACCCGGCTCGCCGGCTACCGCGAGGACGTCCGCAAGATCCAGGAGGAGCTGTCGGGAGCGCACTTCTCGGTCATCACCTTCGACCAGGAGGCCCGCGTCGTACTGCCCCTGACGACCGACGCCAGCGCCCTGCGCACCGTGATGGAGACCCTCCGGGCGGAGCGGAGCGTCAGCTCCAACGGCTCCTCGGTCACGCAGGCGGCGGAGGAGCTCACCCGCACGCTCGAGGGTGCCCGGGAGCGCCACCCGGAGCGGGCACGGCTCGTCTTCTACCTCGGGGACGGCGAGCAGACCGCCTCGAGCCCGCCCGAGCCCTTCGACGTCGGCGACCTCGTCGACGGCGGTGCCGTGCTCGGCTACGGCACGAAAGAGGGGGGCCGGATGGCCCGCACGCTGGCGGACGGGTCGACGGGCGAGGACGTCACCGACGCCCAGGGCAACCCGGGGGTCAGCAAGATCGACGAGGAGCAGCTCCAGCAGATCGCCGACCAGCTCGGCCTGCCCTACGTGCACCGCACGGGTGGGGACATCGAGCCGGCGATGGCCGAGGCCGATCCGGGAGAGGTCGTCGCGGACGGGGGCGCGAGGACGAGCACCTACACGTCGCTCGTCTGGGTCCCCGCGGTGCTCGCCAGCGGACTGCTCCTCGTGGACCTCTTCCTGACCACCCGCGAGGTCGCCCGACTGAGGAGGGAGCCATGACCACCTCGACCGAGCGGCGCCGGACCTGGCGCCGGCGCCTCGTCATCGGCTCGGTGCTGCCGGCGCTCGTCGTGCTCGTGCTGGCGATCCGCCTGCTCACCCTGCCCATCGGCATCGGCCAGGCCCAGGACGCCCACGAGCGCGGCGACGGCGACGGGGTGCGCGAGGCCGGCAGCTCGCTCGGCGTCCTCAACGTCGCCGAGCGGTGGCGGGCCCCCTTCGTCGAGGGCACGGGGGCCTCCATGGGAGGCGACCTCGAGGAGGGACGCACGCTCCTCGAGCTGGCCCTCGAGCGCACCGACAAGCCCGAGGACGACTGCACCGTGCGGACCAACCTCGTCCTCACGGTCTCCGCCCAGGCCGACCGGGCCAAGGAGGAGGGTGACGAGAAGGCCGAGAAGGCCTTCGCCGAGGAGGGTCTGGAGCTCATCGAGCAGGGGCCGGAGGGCTGCCTCAACGGGCAGCAGGACGGCAACGGCGGTGACGCCGGCCGCACCCAGCGAGAGCAGCAGAAGAAGCTGGAGAAGCAGTCCGGCCAGGGTGAGGGCCAGGGTGAAGGCGAGCAGGGCGAGGGCGAGGACGGCGAGCAGGGCGAGGACCCGCAGGAGGGTGAGGACCAGGGCGACGGCAAGCGCGAGGAGCTCGAGGAGCGCAACACCGAGGGGCAGCGCGAGTCCAACCAGAGGGGTCAGGGCAGCGAGACCGACGGCGGCGGCGGGACCGGCCCGGGCGTGGACAAGCCCTGGTGAGCCTCAGCGCTCGTCGAGCATGAGGTCGATGGTGTAGTCCTCGGCCCGGTAGGCGTGGTCACCGAACTCGATGGCCGCCCCGCGCGCGTCGAAGGCCATCCGGGTCATCGTCAGCACCGGCTGCCCGCTGCGCAGGTCCAGCGCCCGGCGCTCGGCCGCGGTCGGCATCCGGGCGCCGATCGACTGCCGGGCGACGACCGGCTTGATCCCGCGGCGGCGCAGCAGGGCGTAGAGCCCGTCCTCGCTCAGCTCCTCCCGGGTGATGTCCGCGTGCGCGGGCGGCAGCCAGTTGTGCATCAGCGCCAGCGGCAGGTCCTCGGCCGAGCGCACCCGCACGATCGAGAGCACCTCCGTGCCCGGAGGCAGGTCGAGCGCGGTCGCCGCGCGCTCGTCGACCACCATCCCCATCTCGAGGACGCGAGTGTGGGGGTGTCGCCCCTCGGCCGCGAGGTCGTCGAAGAGGGAGGTCAGGCGGGCCCGTCGGTGGATCTTGCGGTTGGCGACGGTCGTGCCCAGCCCCCTGCGGCGCACGAGCAGACCCTGGTCGACCATCTGGGCGATCGCCCGGCGCACCGTGGGCCGGGAGACCCCGAGCCGCTCGGCGAGGGCCACCTCGTTCTCGAAGGGGTCCCCCGACTGGAGCCGTCCGTCGTCGATCGCGGCGGTCATCTGCTCGGCGAGCTGGTGGTACAGCGGGACGGGTGAGTCCCGGTCCAGGACCACCTCGAGCTGCACCGCCGACATGCTGGGGAGCATAACGCGGGAGGGCTGGTTGAACGCAGTTCACAATGTCATGACAAAGAGTTGACATGGGGTGAACATGGCGGAAGAGTGACCCGCACAGTCACCGGACGCGAAGGAGCGTCACCACGATGCGGATCGGACTCGCCGGCCTCGGCCGGATCGGAGCCTTCCACGCCGACACGCTGCTGGGTCTGCCCGACGTGTCGGACCTGGTCCTCACCGACGCGCGCCCGGAGGTGGCCGCCGCCGTCGCCGAGCGGCTGCGGGCCGAGCACCCGACGAAGGGGGTGCACCTCGCCGGGTCGCCCGAGGCACTGCTCGCCGCCCGTCCCGACGGCATCGCCGTCGCCACCGCGACCGGAGCCCACGGGGAGTGGATCCGCCGCAGCGTCGCGGCAGGGGTGCCGGTCTTCTGCGAGAAGCCGGTGGCCGGCGACCTCGAGGAGACCATCGCGCTCGCCGGGCTGGCCGACGACGCCGGCGTCCCCGTGCACATCGGCTTCCAGCGACGCCTCGACGCCGGGTACCGCCGGGCCCGGGAGGCCGTGGCCGCCGGGGAGCTCGGCTTCGTCCACACGGTCCGGGCCAACACCCACGACCAGGACCCGCCGCCGGCGGCCTTCATCGCCGGCTCGGGCGGCATCTTCCGCGACTGCACCGTCCACGACGTCGACGCGGTCCGCTTCGTCACCGGGCGCGAGGTGGTCACCGTCTACGCGACCGGGGCGAACAAGGGGGAGCCCTACATCCGTGAGGCCGGTGACGTCGACACCGGCGCGGGGGTGCTCACCCTCGACGACGGCACGCTCGTGCTCCTGTCGACGACCCGGCACAACGGCGCCGGCCACGACGTGCGCATGGAGGTCATGGGCGAGCGGGGCACGATCGCCGTCGGCCTCGACGACTCGCTCGCCGCGCGCAGTGCCGAGCCGGGCGTCGACTTCCCCCGCGGCCCGCAGAAGTGGTCCTTCATGGAGCGCTTCCGCCCCGCCTACCGGGCCGAGCTGGCTGCCTTCCTCGAGGTGGCCGCCGGCACCGCCCCCAGCCCGTGCACCATCGACGACGCCCTGGAGGCCTTCCGGGTCGCCGAGGCGTGCGAGATCTCCCGACGCGAGGCACGCCCGGTCGCCATGACCGAGATCCCCACGACGTCGGACCAGCCCACGAGCCCCGCGAGGACCGCCCCATGACCACCATCCGCCGCCCGCTCACGGACCGGATCGCCGCCGCCCCCATCTCGTGGGGGGTGTGCGAGGTCCCCGGCTGGGGTTGGCAGCACGAGCCGCCCACCGTCCTGACCCAGATGCGCGGTCTCGGCGTCGTCGCCACCGAGTTCGGGCCCGAGGGATTCCTCCCCGACGCCCCGGATGCGAAGGCGGCCATCCTCTCCGGCCACGACCTGGCCGCGGTCGGCCAGTTCGTCCCGGTCGTCCTCCACGACCCGGACGTGGACCCCCTTCCCGTCGTGGAGGAGGCGATGACCGGGCTCCTCGCCGCCCACGCGTCCACCGTCGTCATCGCGGCGGCGACCGGTGCCGAGGGCTACGACACCCGGCCCGAGCTCGACGAGCTCGGCTGGAGCACCCTCCTCGGCAACCTCGACCGCATCGACGAGGCCGCCCGGGCACGGGGGCTCGTCGCCACCCTCCACCCGCACGTCGGCACGATGGTCGAGTCGGGGGAGGAGACCGAGCGGGTGCTCGCCGGCAGCGGGATCGGCCTGTGCCTCGACACCGGCCACCTCATCATCGGCGGTGGCGACCCGGTGGCGCTGGCCCACGAGCACCCCCGCCGGGTCGCCCACGTGCACCTCAAGGACGTCGACCTCGCCCTGGCCCGCCGGGTGCAGGAGGGGAGCCTGCCCTACACCGACGCGGTCGCCGCGGGGATCTACGTCGCCCTCGGCGAGGGTGACGTCGACCTGCCCGCGATCATCTCCTCGCTCGAGTCCTCCGGCTACGCCGGGTGGTACGTCCTCGAGCAGGACACCATCCTCACCGGTGACCCGAGCGACCCGGCGACGCCGCCGGGGCCGGACCCCGTCGCGGACGTGCGCGCGTCGATCGCCTACCTCGCCGAGGTGGCGGGCTCGCTGCCGGAGCAGGAGGGCTGACGTGTACGACCTCGTCACGATGGGCCGCACCGGGGTGGACATCTACCCCCTCGACCACGCCGTGCCGTTGGAGGAGGTGCGCACCTTCGAGAAGTTCCTCGGCGGCTCGGCGACCAACGTCGCGGTGGCCGCGGCCCGGCACGGCCTGCGTGCCGGCCTGGTGACCAAGACCGGGCGGGACTCCTTCGGCCGGTACGTGCGTGCCGAGGCCGAGCGTCTCGGGGTCGCCCCGGACTTCATCACCACCATCGAGGGGGAGGGGCCGCCGACGCCGGTGACCTTCTGCGAGGTGCACCCGCCGGACCACTTCCCGCTCACCTTCTACCGCTACCCGACGGCACCGGACCTCATGCTCACCGAGGCCGACCTGCCCCGGCCGGAGATCCGGGAGGCACGCGTCTTCTGGACGACGGTCACCGGCCTGTGCCAGGAGCCCTCCCGGGCCACCCACCACCTCGCGCTCGAGGACCGCGACCGGGCCCGGCACACCGTGCTCGACCTCGACTACCGCCCGATGTTCTGGCCGCACCCGGAGGAGGCCTCCCGCGAGGTGGCCCGGGCGCTGGAGCACGTGACGATCGCCGTCGGCAACCGCGAGGAGTGCGAGGTCGCCGTCGGCGAGACCGATCCGCACCGGGCCGCCGACGCGCTGCTCGAGCGGGGCCTGGAGCTGGCCGTCGTCAAGCAGGGGCCGAAGGGGGTCCTCGCCGCCACCCGCGAGGAGCGCGTCGAGGTCCCGCCGTACGAGGTCGAGGTCGTCAACGGGCTCGGCGCGGGCGACGCCTTCGGCGGCGCCCTCGTGCACGGGCTGCTGCAGGGGTGGGACCTGCGCAGGATGCTGGAGTACGCGAACGTCGCCGGGGCGATCGTCGCCTCCCGGCTGGAGTGCAGCACCGCGATGCCGACCTCCGACGAGGTCGAGGCGGGCCTGGCGCAGTGGCGGACGAAGGGAGCACGGGCGTGAGCGGTCGGATGCGGACCTCCAGCACCAGCGGGGTGGACATCGCCCGGCTCACCGGGATCCGGGCGAGCGACCCCGGCGCCATCGTGCGCGGGTGGGCTCTGCGCGAGCGCCGGGAGCTGCTCGGCGCGGACGGTCGGATGCTCCTCGTCGCGGCCGATCACCCGGCCCGCGGCGCACTCGGGGTGCGTGGCCGGGCCGGCGCCATGGCCTCCCGCTCGGACCTGCTCGCGCGGCTGGCCACCGCACTGGCCCGTCCCGGCGTCGACGGGGTGCTCGGCACGCCCGACGTCCTCGACGACCTGCTCCTCATGGGCGCGCTCGAGGGCAAGGTCGTCATCGGGTCGATGAACCGCTCCGGCCTCCAGGGAGCGGTCTTCGAGATGGACGACCGCTTCACCGGCTACTCCGCCGCCGAGATCGCCGCGCGCGGGCTCGACGGCGGCAAGATGCTCACCCGGATCGACCTCGCCGACCCGGGCACGGTCGGCACGCTCGAGGCCTGCGCACGGGCGGTCACCGAGCTCGCCGCGCACGGCTCGATGGCGATGGTCGAGCCCTTCTGGAGCACCCGCCGTGAGGGCAAGGTGGTCAACCTGCTCGACCCGGACAGCACGATCAGCTCGATCGCCGTGGCCTCGGGACTCGGGGCCAGCAGCGCGCACACCTGGCTGAAGGTGCCCGTCGTCGACGACCTCGAGCGGGTCATGGACGCGACGACCCTGCCGACCCTGCTGCTCGGCGGTGACCCGACCGGCGACCCCGCGGAGACCTATGCCTCGTGGGGCCGGGCGCTCGACATCCCGCAGGTGCGCGGTCTCGTCGTGGGCCGGGCCCTGCTCTACCCGCAGGACGGCGACGTCACCGCCGCGGTCGACACCGCCGTCGATCTCGTGCACGGAGGAGGCCCGCGATGAGCATCGAGCACACCCCGCGTACCGGAGCGGACAACGCACGCTGGTACCACCCCTTCGCGCCCGGCGACGGGCCCTGGGCGGTGGAGCTGACCCCCGACCTCGACGGCTGGGAGCACACCTCGCTGCGGGTGGCCACCCTCGAGGACGGGGAGGCGCTGGAGCACCGCCTGGACGGCGAGGAGGCGCTCGTCGTCCCGCTCGTCGGCGGGTGCACGGTCACCGTCGACGGCGAGGAGCACGAGCTGGCCGGGCGCCGCAGCGTCTTCGCCGGGCCGAGCGACACCCTCTACGTCCCCGCGGGGCGGGGCCTGGGCCTGCGGGCGAAGGGGGCGGCCCGCATCGCCGTGTGCGGAGCCCGGGTCGAGGACGCCAGCGGGGGAGACCGGGTGCCGACGCGGCTGCCCGCGGACCGGGTGCCGGTCGAGCTGCGCGGCGCGGGCACCTGCTCGCGGGAGGTGCGGGGCTTCGGGATGCCGGGCACGCTGCCGGATGCCGAGCAGATCCTCGTCTGCGAGGTGCTCACGCCCGCCGGCGGCTGGAGCTCCTACCCGCCGCACAAGCACGACACCCACCGGCCGGGTGAGGAGTCGGTGCTCGAGGAGATCTACTACTTCGAGACCCAGGTCGTCGGCGACGCGGCCGCGGGGCGGGCTCCGCTGACCCGCGGCACCGGGCGCACCGACGGGCGGGCGCCCGTCGGCTACCAGCAGGTCTACGGCGCCGACGAGCGCCCGGTCGACGTGCTCGTCGAGGTGGCCACGGGCGACGTCGTGCTCGTCCCGCACGGCTGGCACGGCCCGGCCATGGCCGCGCCGGACGCCGACCTGTACTACCTCAACGTCATGGCCGGGCCGGGACCCGAGCGGGTCTGGCTCATCTGCGACGACCCGGCCCACGAGGCGGTCCGCGAGAGCTGGCAGGGCCAGGCCGTGGACCCACGTCTCCCCTTCGGAGGTACCCGATGAGCCAGACCGTGCGGCTGACCGTGGCCCAGGCGGTGGTGCGCTTCCTCGGGCAGCAGTGGAGCGAGCGGGACGGCGAGCGACGTCGGCTCTTCGCCGGCTGCCTGGGCATCTTCGGCCACGGCAACGTCGCGGGCCTCGGCCAGGCGCTGCTCCAGGCGGAGCTGGGCGAGGACGACGTCGCCGGCGACGTGCACGAGCGGCTCGGGCAGGGCCTGCCGTACGTCCTGGCCCGCAACGAGCAGGCGATGGTGCACACGGCTGTCGCCTACGCCCGCCAGCAGGACCGGCTCCAGACCTGGGCGTGCACGGCCTCGGTCGGGCCGGGCAGCACGAACATGCTCACCGGCGCCGCGCTCGCGACGATCAACCGGCTGCCGGTCCTCCTGCTGCCGAGCTCCACCTTCGCCACCCGGGCCGCCGGGCCCCTGCTCCAGGAGCTGGAGCAGCCGCACGCCGGCGACGCGGTCGTCAACGACGCCTTCCGCCCGCTGTCGCGCTACTACGACGAGGTGCGCCGGCCCGAGCAGCTGCCGAGCATCCTGCTCGCCGCCGTGCGCGTGCTCACCGACCCCGCCGAGACCGGCGCGGTGACGATCTCGCTGCCCCAGGACGTGCAGGCCGAGGCCTTCGACTGGCCGGTCGAGCTCTTCGCCGAGCGGGTCCACCACGTCGCCAGGCCCCCCGCCGAGCCCTCCCGCGTCGCCGAGGCCGCCCAGATCATCCGCTCCTCGTCCCGGCCGCTGCTCGTCGCGGGCGGCGGGGTGCACCACTCGGGGGCCGAGGAGGCGCTGGCCGCGCTGAGCGAGGCGACCGGCATCCCCGTCGCGGAGACGCAGTCGGGCAAGGGATCCCTCCTGCACGGCCACCCGCGCCTCGTGGGCGCGGTGGGCTCCACCGGGACGACCGCGGCCAACGCCCTGGCCGCGCGGGCCGACGTCGTCATCGGGGTCGGCACCCGCTACCAGGACTTCACGACCGCGAGCCGCACCGCCTTCGCCGCGCCCGGGGTGCGCTTCGTCAACCTCAACATCGCCCCCTTCGACGCCGCGAAGCACTCCGGTCTCACCGTCGTCGGCGACGCGCGGGAGGCGCTCTCGTCCCTCGCCGACGAGCTCGGCGGCTGGTCGGTCACCGAGGACTACCGGAGCGAGCAGACGCGCCTGTGGGCGGAGTGGGACGCGCAGGTCGAGACCAGCCACCACCCTTCGCCCGAGGTCACCGCGGGCCTCGCCGACGGCGTCCTCACCCAGGGCAGCGTCCTCGGCGCGGTCAACGAGCTGAGCGATCCGCGCGACGTCGTCCTGTGCGCGGCCGGCTCGATGCCCGGCGACCTGCACAAGACCTGGCGGGTGCGCGAGCGCCGGGCCTACCACGTGGAGTACGGGTACTCCTGCATGGGCTACGAGGTGCCCGCATCGATCGGGATCCGCCTCGCCGACCCGAGCCGGGACGTCTTCGCGATGGTCGGTGACGGGGGCTACCTGATGATGCCCACCGAGCTCGTCACCGCGGTCCAGGAGCGGGTCAAGGTCATCGTCGTGCTCGTGCAGAACCACGGCTTCCACTCCATCGGATCGCTCTCGGAGTCCCTCGGCAGCCAGCGCTTCGGGACGGCCTACCGTGCCCGCGACCCGCGCACCGGGCGGCTCGACGGTGACCTGCTGCCGGTCGACCTGGCCGCCAACGCCCGCTCCCTGGGCTGCCAGGTGCTCGAGGTGGCCGATCTCGACGGTCTCGAGCAGGCGATCCGGCAGGCCAAGCAGGCCCCGGCGGACGCGGGGCCGGTCGTCATCCACGTCCGGACCGACCCGCGGGTGCACGCGCCGGACTCCGACTCGTGGTGGGACGTCCCCGTGAGCGAGGTGAGCGAGCTGACGAGCACGCAGGAGGCACATGAGGAGTACACGCGACACAAGGCGGATCAACGCACCCACCTCACACCGGCCGATGCGCCGACAGGCCACACTCACAACTGAATTCGGCGCCCGACCGGGTGCCGTCCCTCCTTCCACCGCGCCGCAGCGGTGGCCTTGAGAAAGGCAGAACCCATGTCACGTTTCACCCGCGCCAGCGTCGTCGCGACCTCGGCGGTGGCCGCGCTCGCGCTCGCCGCCTGCTCGTCGTCCGGGGGGAAGCAGGAGACCGAAGGGGGCGGGGGTGGTGGCGGTGCCGGCACCGAGGAGATCACCGTCGCGATGGTCACCCACGCCGCCCCCGGCGACACCTTCTGGGACCAGGTCCGCAAGGGCGCCGAGGACGCCGCGAAGAAGGACAACGTCAAGCTCGAGTACACCGCCGACCCCGACGGCGCCGCCCAGGCCCGGCTCGTGCAGCAGGCCGCGGACAAGAAGGTCGACGGCATCGCGGTCACCCTCGCCAAGCCGGAGGCCATGAAGGGCAACGTCGAGAAGGCCGTCGCCGCGGACATCCCGGTCGTGGCGCTCAACGCCGGCATGGACGCCTGGAAGGACATGGGCGTCCTCTCCTTCTTCGGCCAGGACGACGGTCTCGCCGGTGAGGCCGCCGGTGAGCGGCTGACGAAGGAGAAGGCCGGCAAGACCCTGTGCGTCATCCAGGAGCAGGGGCACGTCGGGCTCGAGGCCCGCTGCGCCGGCGTGGCGAAGAAGTTCGACAAGTCGGAGAAGATCTACGTCAAGGGCACCGACTCGGCGAACGTCCAGTCGACGATCACCGCCAAGCTGCAGAAGGACGACGAGATCACGCACGTGCTCACCCTCGGCGCCCCCTACGCGATGATCGCGCTCAAGTCGGTCAAGGAGGCAGGCAGCGACGCGAAGGTGGCCACCTTCGACCTCAACGACGAGGCGCTCCAGGCGATCAAGGACGGCGACATCATCTGGGCCGTCGACCAGCAGCCCTACGTCCAGGGCT